>CAZQLG010000245.1:0-2808 GCA_964594105.1 uncultured Desulfococcus sp.
TCATTTATAAATATAGTAACTTTTTATATATTATCTTTATCGATCCGGTTTTTTTTACAAGCCCCATTGATAATATAAGAATTTTAAAAAGAGGAACAGATTATGAAATCAGGAAGCAAACTTGAAAGAATATTAACCGCCGGACACTTTGCTTTTACCGGGGAACTGGGCCCCCCCCGCGGTGCAAACATTGAAGCCCTCAAGAAAAAAGCCACTCCTTTAAAAGGGATGGTGGATGCGGTGAATATTACAGATAACCAGACGGCCGTTGTGCGGATGTCCAGCTGGGCCGCTGCATTATTTGCCATGTCCGAAGGACTGGAGCCCAATTATCAAATGGTCTGTCGTGATAGAAACCGTCTGGCGATGCAGGGGGATATTATCGGCGCATACGCTCACGGCATCAGAAATATGCTGTGCCTGTCCGGCGATCACCAGCAGTTTGGGGATCATCCCCAATCCAAAGGGGTTTTTGACATTGATTCCATGCAATTAATTAATATGGTCAAAAACATGCGCGATGAAGGGACCTTTTTAAACGGGCAAGAAATCGATGAGGCGCCCAAAATGTTTATTGGCGCAGCGGCGAACCCCTTTGCGGAACCTTTTGAATGGCGGGTCTATCGCTTGGCCAAAAAGGTACAGGCCGGTGCTGATTTTATCCAAACCCAGTGCGTTTTCAACATGGAAAGAATGAGAGAATGGATCAAACAGGCCAATGACATGGGATTAACGGAAAAAACATATGTCCTTCCTGGTGTCACCCCCATGAAGAGCCTTGGTATGGCACGATATATGAAAGCCAAAGTCCCGGGCATGGATGTCCCGGACTATGTGATCGACCGCTTAAAAGGGGTGGACAAGAAAAATCAATCGGATGAGGGTATCAAGATGGCCTGTGAACAGATTGCGGAATTCAAGGAAATGAAGGGTGTTGCCGGTGTTCATCTAATGGCCATCGAATGGGAGCACAAAGTTCCTGAAATCGCTGAGCGGGCAGGCATGCTCCCGAGACCACAGTTATAACATTCCTGTTTGACTGAGCGATCTTGCGGCATACGCAACAAAAACCACGAAGGAGTGTTAAAACAAATGGAACCCAAAAATGTCATGATCATCGGCGGTGGAATCGCCGGGATGGCAGCGGCCTGGGAACTTGCCGAAGCAGGATTACATGTAGATCTTGTTGAAAAAAGCGGCTTTCTGGGCGGGCATGCCATCGGGTATACCTGCAAAGCGACATCCGAATGTCTGCAGTGCGGGGCATGCTCCGTGGAAAAAATGCTTAAAGATGTTGTTGGAAACGACAAAATAAATGTTCGTTTATCCACTGAAATCGAAACTATTGAAAAGAATAACGGGTATTCAGTAAAATTAAAAAAAAGCGCGGCATTCATTGATGGTAAAAAGTGTACCAATTGCGGAATCTGCTACGACAAACTGAAAGAAAATGAAGTCATTATGCAGGGTTATTCAAAAAATAACGTGCCCCTGTATGCGATCAACCCGGAAAAAATTGATGAAAACAAAATTGCCTTAAAAGAAGTCTGCCCGGAAGGAGCGATATTTGTATCTGACAAAGCGTCCCATGAAGATCTCACGGCAGACGCCATTGTCGTTGCAACAGGATTTGATCCGTTTAATCCCGAAAGAAAAGCAACTTACGGATACGCAAAATTTCCCAATGTGATCAGCGGACTGGACCTTGAACGGATTAAACGTCAAAACGGATTCCCGGCCAGGCCATCCGACGGCAAAGCCGCGCAAAAGATTGCGTTTATCCAGTGTGTCGGCAGCCGGGATGAAAACCTGGGCAACCTATGGTGCTCTCAGGTCTGCTGTCCTTATGCACTCAGAACTGCGGAGTCACTCAAATACAAAAACCCGGACCTGGATATCACTATTTTTTATATGGATATTCAGAACACAGGCAAAAGCTTTCCCGCATTTTATGAATCATGCAAAAATGACATCCGGTTTATCCGGAGTATTCCGGTGGACATTTTCCCGGCTGAAAATGACAACCTGAATATGCGTCTTTTTGATGAAGCTCAAGGCATATCGGTCATGGAACCATTTGATCTGGTGATTCTTTCCACCGGCATCATGCCGAATTCAGGCAATGAAAAACTTTCCGCGCAAATGGGTATTGCCCTGGACGAGGACGGTTTTTTCAAAAATTCCGATGAACTTAATAAGACTTCGACCTCAAATGATGCTATATTTATTGCCGGCACCGCTCAGGGACCGAAAACTATTGCCGCTTCCATGGCGCACGCCGGCCAGGCCGCCAGCGGCGTCCTGAATTATCTGGGGGTGAACAAATGAAGACAAATACTCAACTACAAACCGATATGGAAAAGATAGATCTGTCAACGGATATTGTTGTTATTGGCGGTGGCTATACCGGTCTTAAAGCAGCCGCCCGCATTTCAGAAAGCGGATATCATGTCATTCTGGTCCCGCAGAAGAATATTGGGGATTTTAATTTCTCTGTCCTCGATGTCCCGTCAACGGAAATTGATCGGATAAAAGCCCTTGAAAAAGATGTGGCAAACAACAGCAATGTGGAAATATTACCTGCGTCCACCCTTACGGAAGCCACGGGCCTTCCCGGAGATTTCACATTAAAATTCTTATCCGCCGACACAGTGTTGGAAAAAAAAGCAGGGGCCGTTGTCGTTGCCACGGATACCGCAGTTAATCCTTTAAATAGCATATACGGCCTGACTCCGGCTGCGAATGTTATTTCATTGTCTGAATTTGAAAATCTTCTGGCATCAGAAGACGCGAAAAAAGCAATTCAAA
>CAZQLG010000245.1:2908-4914 GCA_964594105.1 uncultured Desulfococcus sp.
AAAGAAAATGTCCACCGATTGCCGGTCAATTCGAATCGTGAAGGGATCTTTGTCGTTGGTTCGAGCCGGGAAGTTCAAAGCTTATCAAAATCATGGTCCGATGTTGACAATATGGTGCTCCGCGTCAAACAATTCATCGGCGACGGAACGAAATCGATTTCCGCCAAAGCTGTGGTGGACCGTGAAAAATGCGTCACATGCCTGACCTGCTACCGCTGCTGTCCCCATGGCGCTATTTCCTGGGATGATAAGGCGATTATCTCGCCGATCGCCTGCCAGGGATGCGGCATATGCGCCAGTGAATGTCCTATGGATGCCATCCAGATCGTTGATTTTACAGATGATGAAATGGCAGAGCGTATCAAAGCGGCGACATCGGTTGCGGCAGCGAATACGCCAAAAATAGTGGCATTCTGTTGCCAGAACTCGGCATATGAAGCCGGAATGACCGCCAAAACATTTAATTATCCACTCCCTGCGGGTCTTGAACTGATAAAAGTGCCGTGTGCCGGAAAAATTGACATTCACCATATTCTGAATGCCCTTGTTGAAGGTGCTGACGGTGTTTTGGTTCTGGCATGCCACCACGGAAACTGTAAATCCGAATCCGGCAACACGTATGCAAAATGGCGAATTAATGACGCATATCGAAAGCTGGAAGAAATTGGAATTGAAAAGGATTGCCTGGAATTTCAAACTCTTGCCTCGAATATGGCCAGTGATTTTGCAAGAATTGTTATTGACATGGAAAAAAGAATCAGTCAAAAAAAAGAGTGATCATTATTCTGACAATGATTAGAATCTCAAATTGTTTGGGGCGATTTAAAAATTACGTACCAAATCTTTTGAAAGAAGAAGGGAGGATCGTTTCATATGGCTGAACCAGCTATCAAACTTGGCAGAAAACGAAAAAGTACATTTATTGATAAGGTAAAGGAAATTCTCCCGGAAGGTGGGAATCTGAATCTTTGTCTGACCTGTGGGGCCTGTTCTTCAGGCTGCCCGGCAACCGGCCTTGAAGGCATGGACCCGCGAAAATTTCTTCGTATGGCAGCCTTGGGGATGGACGAGGAAATCACCAGCACCCCATGGGTGTGGATGTGTACGATGTGCCAGCGATGTATCTATGTCTGCCCAATGAAAATTAACATTCCCCAACTGGTTTACCATGCCCGTGCGACCTGGCCCAGAGAGACACGACCCAAGGGGATATTGGGGTCATGCGACATGGCATTGAAAAATGACAGTTGCAGTGCCATGGGTACCTCCCCGGATGATTTTACATTTGTGGTAGAAGATGTGCTGGAAGAATACCAGGAGGCGCAACCGGAATTCAAGGATATGCAGGCACCTATTGACAAGCAGGGTGCTGAATTCTTTTTAAACCAGAATTCCAGAGAACCGGTCACCGAACCGGACGAGATGGTGCCCCTGTGGAAAATTCTCCATTTAGTCGGCGCGAACTGGACATACGGTTCCAAGGGATGGGGGGGGGAAAACTATTGTATGTTCCTTGCTGATGATGATGCCTGGAAGCATACTGTACAGACGTCAACGGATATGGCTCACGAACTGGGGTGTAAAACGTTTCTCAATACCGAATGAGGGCACGTCACTTTCGCAGTCCGGTCCGGACTGCAAAAATTTAATATCGAACATCAATTTGAAGTAAAAAATATTTATGAATACTATGCAAAATGGATCCGTGAAGGAAAATTAAAAGTTAATTCAGACTGGAATAAGGATCTGAAAATAAAATTCACGGCTCAGGATCCCTGCCAGATCGTACGAAAAAGTTATGGTGACCCCATCGCAGAAGATCTGCGATTTATTGTAAAATCGGTTGTGGGCGAAGAAAATTTTGTTGATATGACCCCCAACCGCTCAAACAACTACTGCTGCGGCGGCGGCGGCGGATTTCTGCAATCCGGATATAAAGACGAGCGCCTGGAATATGGTCGATTAAAAGACGAACAGATTAAGGCCACCGGCGCGGACTATTGTAT
>CAZQLG010000246.1:0-3537 GCA_964594105.1 uncultured Desulfococcus sp.
AAAAAACCCATATCAAACATATGGTCGGCCTCGTCGAGAACCAGTACTTCAAGTTTATGAAGATCTGCGGTATGACGGCCAATATGGTCAAGCAGTCGGCCGGGACAGGCAACAACAATATCGGCATGTTTTAATTTTTGAATTTGTGGGGTAATCCCCACGCCGCCGTAAACCGCCACGCTTTTTAGCCGGGTTTTTTGCCCCAGTGTTTCGATTGACTGGTGAATCTGTTCGGCCAATTCCCGCGTGGGAGCTATGATCAGGGCGCGGATGCCGCCATGTTTACTTTTTATCAAGCGATTGAGTATCGGCAGGACAAAAGCAGCTGTTTTGCCGGTGCCGGTCTGGGCCAATCCCATGACATCTTTATGATTCAGAACATGCGGCATTGCCTGTGCCTGAATCGGGGTTGGGTCGATATAGCCGGCTGCTATGACGCCTGCCGCTACAGCAGGGTGTAAATTAAATATTTTAAACTTCAATAAATACCTTCTTTCGTATTTTACTCAACACGGATAAACCGGAAAAGTTAAAAGTGAATTAAAGTTTGAAGTGAGTCACGCCAAGTCGTGATTATGATTAATGCCTTTGGCATTTTTAATTTTAATATTAAAAATGATCGTGCGTTTCGCGCAGTCCATAATTTTAGGCACTTTAAATCACTTTAGTCACTTCACCCTTTTTGAGCCCCAACAATCGCCTAATCAAGCTTCAAATAAAAAAAAGCCCCGGAACCATTCCGGGGCTTACGTAATTTTTAGTTGACGACCAAGAACTCTGTTAATTTGCCGATTATATAATAGATTGCGCTTACAACTGTCAAGCTATTTTTTTGAGACTGGTTTGAACGGGGAATAACAATAAATTTGTTTTAAAAAATCAATTTCAATTAAAGGGTGATATGTTTGAGATGAATCGGCTGGCGGATGACGGATTTGGCCGTTTTTTCAAATTGCGGGGTAAGGTCTGAGACAAAAAAATCGGATTTCCCATTTTTTGCGAGTTTTCGGTCAATTCCCGGAGATGATAAAAGAAAATTTTTGATTTGTTCCGCAACTGCAGTGGAGGAGCTGATTATGCGAACCCGTTTTCCAATTTTGTGCTGAATAATTGATTTAAGTATCGGGTAATGGGTACACCCTAAGATCAACGTGTCAATCTGTTTGGTCTTTAATGGATGAAGATATTTTTTAACAATCTGCCGGGTTTCCGGTTTTTTCAGCCATCCTTCCTCGACTAATGGAACCAGCAACGGGCAGGCAGCGCAATAGACCCTGGCGTCAGGATTTTGTTCTTTAATTTTTTTTTCATAAATGCCGCTTGAAATCGTCGCCCGGGTGCCGATCACACCAATAACGGATTTTTTTGTCTCTTTTAAGGCACGGTTGACAGCCGGTGTAATGACTTCAAAGATCGGCAGGGTGAAATTTTTTTTTAATGTATCTGTGGCAACACTGGAGGCAGTGTTACACGCCATGATAATCGCCTTTGCGCCCTGATTAATCAAAAACTGGGTATTCTGGACGGCGTAGTCTATAACCGTTTGACCACTTTTAGTGCCATAGGGGGTGCGGGCGGTATCGCCAAAATAGATAATATCATATCCGGGCAGTTCATCCATGATAGCCCGCACGACCGTCAATCCGCCGATTCCTGAATCAAAAATGCCAATCATAAGAAGCGATTTTGCCTTTTTTGTATTGTTTTTTCGTATGATAAATAATGAATCGAATTGGTTTTTATTTTCGACGTTGAACGGTCAATATGTTGTTTTTTTTCCGGTTAATCCCGGCTTTCACGGGTGAGTTTTTCCCGAACACATTTTTCAACAACACTTAAGGGAAAATCCGTCCGGATGCCTGGGCAGGCGTTTGACATGATTTCCCAATTAAACGGATCCGCAAGAACACTCCGGATAAACGGCCACTCCCGGCACATGCGGGGTTTAACCGGATGAATGGTGCATCGCCGGGTCTCATCCCAGAAAATACAGAACTTGTCTTTTTTTTGAGCAAGAACTGGTTTCCCCCCGGACATCTGGCAATATTCTTTAACAAACGTTTCCGGCAATGTGCCAATAAATCGGGCAATGTTTTTAATGTCCGTCTCTGTGACATAGGTGCCGCCGTATCCTTTGCAGCAATCGCCGCACATCTGGCATTTGAATAAATCATCGGGTTGAACCGATTTATAAGGCATGACGCGCCTCCATGGCTTTTTTAAGCGTTACCTGGTCCACGTATTTCAATTCGCCCCCCATGGGTACGCCGGATGCAATCCGGGTGATATTGATGGAAAAACGGTTCAGACAGTCTGAAATATATGAAGCGGTGGCTTCACCTTCCACATTGGTGGGCGTGGCAATAACAACTTCCCTGGCATTTCCTTTTTCGATTTTTGCTAAAAGTTCTTTAATCCGGATATCATCCGGCCCGACATTATCCATGGGCGACAAAAGTCCCTGGAGGATATGATACACCCCGGTGAACGCCCCTGATTTTTCAATGGCCACCATGTCCGCCTGATTCTCAACAACACATATCAAGGTGTTGTCTCTTGACGGATTGCTGCATATGCGGCACAAATCAGCGTCAGTGAGCGCAAAGCATTGGGTGCAGAGCCGGATGTTTTTTTTCAGCTCTCCGATACTTTGGGAAAGTTCAAAAACGTCTGATTCCGGTGCACTCAGCAGGTGCATGGCCAGTCGTTCAGCTGTTTTTAAACCGATGCCGGGTAATTTGTTCAGGTGGTTAATTAATTTTCGAATTGAAGAAGGGTAGTGATTCATGCCCTGTATCATTGCCTTAATTTTATAGTTAAGAAAAAAAGAGTATAATAATCTACATTAATCCCGGAATATTCATGCCGCCGGTCAATTGGCTCATTTTATCAGATACCATTTTCTGGGATTGAAGCAATGCTTCATTGATTGCTGCAAGGATTAAGTCCTGAAGCATTTCAACATCTTCCGGGTCTACGACTTCTTTTTCAATATGAATGGAAACCACTTCCTGTTTGCCGTTTGCCACGACCTTAACCATGCCGCCGCCGGCAGATGCTTCTATCGTTTTTTCAGCCATTTCTTCCTGCATTTTCGCCATTTTCGTTTGCAGTTGCTGTGCCTGTTTCATCATGTTTTTCATGTTTTTCATTTGATGCCTCCTATAATATTTTAATCTCGACAATTTTGCCGCTGAATATTTTCATGGCGTCTTCTACCAAAGGGTGATTAAGTGTTTCATTTTCTAGTATTTTTACTTCTTTTTGGCGTGCGATTCCGGATGTAGATTTAGCCAGTTGACCGGAAAGCGACACCTGTATATCACGTCCAAAATAAAGACTGCAAGCGCTTTGAATCAGGGCAGGGTTTTTGTCCCGATTCGCATAGTTAATATTAAATTGATTGGTTTTAAACTGGATTTCCAGTTGATTGTCGCTGGTTTTTTTTAATTGACTGTCGCTAAAGCAGGCGGCCAAAGCCGGATTGGCACTGTTTATGCTGGTCAGGATTTTTTCCCAGGATTTGTCAATCGGCTC
>CAZQLG010000246.1:3637-4904 GCA_964594105.1 uncultured Desulfococcus sp.
TCTTTTATCGCTTCCTCTTTTATTTGGCCATTTTTATCATTGCTGTGAGGGGTGTCTTCATAAATTTTCGGCGGAATATGTTCCTTTATTTCATGAACCGGCATTTTTTTTTCATCGAGCGGCGGTTGATACTCCCGGACATCCGGTGTAATTTCCGGTGAGATGTTTGGGGGTATTCTTTTTTCAGGCACAGGCAAGGGTTCTGCCGTATTGTCTAAAGTTGGTGATTGATCAGATGGTTGGCCAGGCATGGCAGGGTAAGACACGTCTTCTGCCGGCAGTTTTTCAGTTAATTCTTTTTGCAGAACATCAATTTTTTCAATTAATGTTTCGATGGATAATGCCGGATGGATCTGAATGACCCGGATAAACGCCATTTCCACAGCCAGTTTGGGTTGAGAGGATTGCCGTATATTGTTTTCTTCTTTAAAGAGAATGTCTAAAATCTGGTGAATGTAGATCTGCGGTATTTTTTTAATCTGGTCACGAATGGCGTTTAGTTCAAATTCTGAAATATCGGAAAGGACATCTGTATTACCGCCCAGTTTGACCACCAAAAGGTTTCTGAAATGATCAAGCAATTCGGAAAATAATTTGATCATATTCTGGCCCCGATTATAAAGGCGGTCGATAATTTCAATTATTTTTCCGGCATCTCGGTTAAAAACCGCTTGTGACATATCAAAAAGGCTTTGCCTGTCCAGTCCACCCAGTATATCCACGATTAGTGGCGTGTCAATGCTTTCAGTGGTGCTGGTGATAATCAGGTCCAGAAGGCTCAGGGCGTCCCGGAGACTGCCATCCGCTTCCCTGGCAATAATCGTCAGTGCTTCGGTACTGATGTCTATGGTTTCCTTTTCGCAAAGAAGTGCCATATGTTTTATAATCGAATCAACATCCACCCGACGGCAGTCATGGCGCTGACACCGGGAAAGAATAGTGATCGGAATTTTATTTGGATTTGTGGTGGCAAAAAAGAACTTCACATGCGCTGGCGGTTCTTCGAGAATTTTGAGAAGGGCATTGAACGCGGAATCACTGAGCATATGCACTTCATCAATGATATAAATCTTATACGGACTGTGTGCGGGCATGTAGTTGGCGTTTTCGCGAAGCTCGCGGATATTTTCAACTTTGTTGTTGGATGCGCCGTCAATTTCAAACACATCTGCGGCATGGCCGGCGGTGATTTCACGGCATGACTGGCAGGTGTTGCAGGGAGTGGCGGTGGGGCCGGATTCGCAGTTAACACATTTGGCCAGTATTC
>CAZQLG010000247.1:0-4860 GCA_964594105.1 uncultured Desulfococcus sp.
CCAGTTTTCCAGATCCGAGCAGTACCATTTTGAAAACCGCCGGTCAGACGGCCCACCCGCCATATTGGTATGGATTTCGTCTGTGGCGAGATCGCTCACCATCCGGTAGGACGGGGCAAACGTGGTTAACCGGCCGGCGCTTTCAAAAATCTGGCCCTGGTGAGGGGTGGCAAGGCTGCCGATAATGGTGATCGGCCCCCGGTCAAACCCGAGAAATTTGGGAAGTTTGCCGTCAAAAACGATATTTTTCATAATGACGTTCCGGCCGGCTCCCCATTTTTTCACAGGGGCATTAAGTGCTTTTTCCGCTGCCGCTTTAAAAAGTTCTTCGCGGGTCCGCCCCCCAAACCATGATGATTTTGACGAAAGCAATATTCGGTCAAAATTAATATAAAAATCATTAAACATACCGGTGTGTTTATCTATATAATCAACGGCATCCGCCCCAAACCCGTTCTCACCAAAAACATCGCTGTACAATTGCTTGTAAAACCGGTCAAAAAGAAATGCCCCTTCAGAATCCGCACCATATTCAAAATTCCATTTTTTAAGTATCGCTGCCTGCGTTGAATCCGGCAGCAGAGGGGCAAGGATTGACATAAATGATTCCGCCTGCGTGGAAAAGACATCATAGTGCAGTTTATACATATACTCACAGTCAATGGCATTATTTTTTTCAAGCAGCGCGCCAATGCGATCAGACCGGTAAGGACCCATGCCGACATTGATCGGATCAACATTGCCGTATTCATTTAAATCCTGGTTAGTTGTCACCAGGTAGCCGCATTCCGGATTATAGGATCTCGGCAGATCTTCCGGATTTTCAAACCCCTGCCAGTCGTTTTTTTTCTCCCAGCCGGGCAGCGGGACAAACCCGCTGACACCTTCACGCCGCTTCGGCATCAAACCGGACATCTGAAAGCCGATATTCCCCTGTTTGTCTGCCAGTATTAAATTCCATGATGTTTCAATCCGCCCCACCAGGTCCATTCCCTGGGTCACGGTTTTTGCATCAAACAAATCCACAATGCTGTTAAACGTTACTGCCCCTGAAAATGCAGGCGCCCAGGCAGTGGAAATATAATATCCTTCCTCGTTCGGATCTCCTTCAAGAACCCCATGATTATTTTCATAAAAAGTGACTGTCACCGGATCTTTTTTCTTTCTTTTAATGATTTCTTTTCTTTGTTTAAAATCCAGCCATTCACCCGGTTCCCGAAAATATTTGCCGTCTTTGCAGTGTTCAATCCAGGAATCGGTGCCGTCCATAAACGTATACGTTGCACTCCATGCAAGATCCGGATTCCGGCCCACCAGCAGGGCCGGCGTGCCGGGCATGGTGCCGCCCATGGCATATGAGTCACTGGTTTTTAATGCCATTTCATACCAGACATTGGGGAGCCGGTTAATTTCCAGGTGGGGATCATTGGCGATAATCGGTTTGCCGGATTTTGTCTTTTTGCCTGAAACCGCCCAGTTATTGGATGCCATCATCACCGGGACCGCAATATTCCACAACGATGCCGGGGACACCAGCCTTTCCTGAAGTTTGATCTTTTTGACCAGATCCATATCCAGACCACCAAGAATATTCGGAAAAAGTTCATTCAACCGCGCTTCATCCATACCGGCCTGGACAAATTCAATCAGCATTCGCTCCATTTCCCCCTGGGACTGGGCAAGGGTCAGATAACCGATCATCCGGGAAATGAGCATCGAATCTTCCGCACACCAGGGCTCCGGGCGATAGCCAAAAAGCTTGCATTCCCATGGAATTTTTTCCGCCAGCGCCCGGTTTACCCCGTCGCAATAGGCATCCAGCACGGCTTTTGCATCCGGTGTCAGTTTATCTATTTCTGCTGACGCATTGCCAGTCCAGTTCATCCGTCGAAAAAATTTATCGATTTCAAGGATTTCATCACTGGAATCAAGGATTTCAGATGCGCGCCCCTGGCCCAGGATACGCATTAAAATAATCTGCATACCCCGGTCTTTCCCATGGGCATATCCCATCAGCCCGAAAACCGCTGTTTTATCCTTTCCCTCAACATGGCAGACGCCATCGTTGTCTCTCCAGATCTTTTCGCTGGCGTTCATCTTTTTTCTCCCCCGGTTAGTGGTTTTAAGCAAACAAGAACCCTTTCATGAAAACCTCGGACACATTTAACGAGATGAGCCATAATCATCTAAAAAATATATGAATCCAGATTCCCGGTCAACATGATATTTTTATCAGACTGATTCTTATGGCGTTTTTGCCCTGCTGCTGTCGCATCTTTTTATTGTATGATCAATTACCAGACCATGCAAACCGAACAGAACCGGTCCTTAGATGATGCATTTACAAAATCACGTCATGCGTTTAAATTAGCCCTTGCACAGACTGAAGAAAAAATGCTGCAGTTCGCCACCGATATTGCCAATGATCCCAGAATCCGGAACAGTTTTTTAAAGGGAAAACTGGCAGTGGAAGGAGAAGGCGGCGGCCCGGGTGGAGAAAAAATTCATGTGGGCGCCATAAAAACCGGTACATCCTTTACGAATCTGCTGAAAACCCTTTCAGAACACTTAAAGGAAAATTTTACGATTTTTCTGACCCGTGACCACCTGGCCGAAAACATATGGCCGGAATTTTTAGACCCCATACTGGATAAAACAATTTATTCCGTAGGGGCATTCCCTTTGCGTGATTTTTGGGGCAACCAAAACCCGGAAAGACCGCCGGTGGGTCAGGTACTTATATGGAATCAAATCGACCACGAAAAATGGTGCCTTAAATGTGCATTGATTCATTTGCTGACTTACGCTTTTTTCGGGTACCTGATTCTTTTAGCCATCCTGTATGCGACCATCCATTTTACCGTCACCACACTGGAACGGGCGGTTAACAAATTCCGAAAAGAGCTGATCGTCAAGGCATATGATTTAACTGCGGAACGTAAAAACCTCCAAAAAAGCAATACGAAATTGCTTCGCCTGAACAAAGACCTTAAAAACACAATCTGTTGATATATAGACAGATTTTCTAATTCATAAAAAATATTTGTTTTTTAATACAGGACATAGTATGTATACAAACTATATTTTATCTGAATTTAAAATTTTCAAAAATGATTATTAATTTCATAAGAATAAGGAGAAAACCGCATGTTATTGTTAAACCCCCAAAAATATCAGGACAGAAATTACCCAGACGCGCGTTCCAAAGAAATCATGCTCAAAACCATTGAATGGTTTGAAAACAAGGGCATAAAAAAGATGAAGGATGATTTTTTTAAAGCAGACTTCACCGATGATTTCACAGAATTCATTAAAAAAGAAAAAATCTTTGAAACGCTTTTTCTCCCAAAAGGCTACGGTCCGGATGATCAGTATTACAGCACATATAAAATGTTCGAGTTCTCTGAAATCTGCGGCTTTTACGGAAGTGCCTACTGGTATACATATCATGTTTCTACCTTAGGTCTTGATCCGGTATTTCTGGGGGACAATGAAGAGATGAAGCACAAGTGCGCTGAAAAGCTAAAAGAAAATCCACTTTGCGCGTTTGGGCTGTCTGAAAAAGAGCATGGTGCAGATATTTATTCATCTGATATGAAACTGTATCCGCAGGAAGACGGCACCTATCTTGCCCGTGGGACCAAATATTACATCGGTAATGGTAACGAGGCCGGCATCGTCACGGTATTCGGTAAAATTGCGGATACGGATGATTATGTCTTCTTTGTTGTCGATTCAGCGCATGAAAAATATGAATGTGTTCAGAATGTCATTTGGGCCCAAAACTATGTCGCTGAATTTGTGCTTCATGATTATCCGATTACCGATGCGGACATTTCTTCCCGTGGTTCAAAAGCCTGGGATGACATGCTCAACACCATTAATATCTGCAAATTCAACATCGGCTCCGGTGCCATCGGTATTGTCACCCATTCATTTTATGAATCATTGAATCATGCGGCCAAACGCAACCTGTACGGGAAATACGTCACTGATTTCCCCCATGTCAAACGCCTGTTTGTGGATTCTTTCTGCCGCCTGGCAGCCATGAAACTGTTCGGGCTTCGTGCCACCGACTATATGAGAGCCGCCTCCGAAGACGACAAACGCTATCTCTTGTTTAACCCGATCATGAAAATGAAAGTCGCCATCCAGGGTGAAATGGTTCACGAACTGCTCTGGGACATCATTGCGGCCAAGGGATTTGAAAAAGACAACTACTTCAGCCAGGCAGTTGTCGAACTCAGAGGCTTTCCGAAACTTGAAGGCACCCGCCATGTCAACATGGCACTGATCGCCAAACTAATCCCCAGCTACATGTTCAACCCCAAAGAGTTCCCGGAAATTGGCAGACTCAACGGCAATGAGAATGATGAATATCTGTTCAAACAGGGAAAAACCCGAGGGTATGCAAAAACCCAGTTCCATGATTTCCGCAAAACATATGCCACCAAAAATACACCGAACATTGAAATTTTCAAAGAACAGATCAAGGCGTATGAAGAATTTCTCATGGTATCCGGCATGGAACTTGGCGAACAGATGATGAATGATTTTGATTTCCTCCTGTGTGTGGGTGAAATCTTCACTATCATTGCTTACGGCCAGCTGATCATAGAAAGCGCGGCCATGGAAAATATTGACGACGACCTGCTTGACCAGATCTTTGATTTCATGGTCCGTGATTTTGCCGCTTACGGCCTGGAACTGAACAGCAAACCCTCAACCAATGATAAACAACAGGCTGCATGCCTGAAAATGATCAAACGACCGAATGCTGACATGGATCGTTTTGAAAAAGTGCTCAACGAGCATGTTTATTCGCTGGTTGATGCCTATACAATGAATCCATAGTTTACA
>CAZQLG010000248.1:0-4854 GCA_964594105.1 uncultured Desulfococcus sp.
CGATCGAGTTGATCCTTATCATAAATCACCCCAAAAACACCGCCCAGAATGAATAGGGCGGCAACAACAGTAATTATCGTTACTTTCAGGTATTGGCCGGCATTGTTTTTCTTTTCCATAGAGCCCTTTCTTTCAATTTTGATATGATGTTAAGATCTTACATTTTCCTGGCTTTATAATCAAGTCTGCTCTTGGCTCATAAAAACAGAATTTATCGGAAAACAGGTGGCGCCTCATCCTCCCATTGTCACGCAGCCGGGCACAGAAAAGTTACCAGATAGGATTATAAACTGTTTGAGCACAGTGAGTTTTCATAATCTCGGCAGTATTGGCAAAGGAGGGACAAGTGACAGGGCATACTTTCTTTTGGTCCGTTTCCTTGATGGCTTCGGAAAAAGTCCCACTTCTGTGTTGCAATGGGAGTCACCGGCGCGGTATTTTTAAGGCAGGTTACTTAATCTTCAATGTGAATCTGAAAATGTGAACGTGTGACGCAGGACGCCCCAATTCAGGGTTGATTTCGAAAGCACATGAGAACCAATGGCCCGTCGCCGGTATTGGTCACCTGGTGCTGTTCATTGGCATAAAATTCAACAAAATCATTTGCCTGCAACGCTTTTCGAACATCTTTAAGTTTAATTGCGCCCCTGCCGGACATGACAACCAGCCGCTCTTTGTCATCATGTTGATGATCCGGCGTATGCCCGCCCGGTTCCAGTTCAATCCATACAGCGTCTTCTGACAGAAGCCTCAGTTTCATTTTTTCAGCACCTTCCAATCCCAGAGCCAGGGCATCAAAACTTTCAATATCAGGACTATATAAATGCTTCATTATGCATCCTTTCTATTGCATTAAGCATTTGTTTTTAAATTTATCATATCATTTGGCTGTTATGTTATAATTACAGACAGGCACTTTCCCGAAAAACTCAAATAGTAAATTCAAGCCCCAGTTGTTCGAGTTTTTCAATAGACGGCCGTGTTGTTTTAGGGTCCCAAAGGCGGTCTTTATAAAAAGTATCCATCATTTCTGAAAATTCGCCCCTGTCGAGTTTTGCGCCTTTTTCCGGCCCCATAGTAAACGGTTCTGTAAAGAACCGGTCCGGCAGGCTATCATCTTTTCGTGTAAATCCTTCGCGCAGGTTAAACATCTTTTCCAGATTAAAGACCCGTTCACCGGTTTCCATCAATTTGTCCGCATCCCACTCAATCCCGGTGATGGCGGTAAGCAGGTTTGCCATTTTACTTTTTGAAATACCCGGCAGCATCCATTTGTTATGATCCGAGGCAAACAGGCACAACCCAAGGGAATCCACGGCTGCCACGAAATTCTGGTGCGCGATATTGTCGCCGCTCAGATGGCAGGCCCCCCGGTTGGATGTGGCGTAGCAAAGTGCCCGGGGCGGATTGGCATGAATGTTATGGGCCGCCAGTTCAAGCCCTTTGACATGAATGGCAAATTTTTCACTATTGCGGCCCACCTGTTTCGATATCGCTTTGACACCTTGGGCCGCCAGATCGCCGATGCCATCCCGGCGGTTGATCTTGTCGATCATCATCAGCACGGCATCCACATTGCCCCAGATCAGGTCAATCCCGTCCAGATCAGATTTTGTGACATAGCCTTTTTCGTAAGCTTCCATTAAAAATCCGATAACATTTCCGGCGGAGATGATATCCATGCCCAGATCATCCCCATCATAGATCGCCTTCATCAGGCCATTGAAATCGGAAATCATCAGGTTGGCACCGAACATCACGCCGGTTTCATATTCCGGACCGTCATGCACAATGGTTTTATAGGGGCCTTCTTTGATCACACCACTTTTCTTGCAGGCCAGGCAGCAACAGTAGCAGGCGAAATCACGCACCCAGGCTTTTTCCCGTGCTGTTTTGGCATTAATTTTTTCAATCGCATCAAAGGTCCCTTCCCGATAATTCTTAACCGCCATCAATCCGTCATCACTCATCACCTGTAAAGCAGCGGCGGTGCCGGACTTTCTCCAAAAATCGGTGAGCAGTCCGCCGGTAATCCCTTTAAAAACGCCCCGGACATCATTCAAGCTTTTATTGAATGCCGGAAGGTCCGCCACATTAGGCATGCCGGTGCCTTTGATGGCAATGGCTTTTAAGTTCTTGGAACCCATGACCGCACCGACACCCCGGCCAGCCGCTCTGGCAGTGGTGTGCAGGATACAGGCATAAGACACCAGATTTTCTCCGGCCGGGCCGATATAGCAGGTCTGGAATCTTTGGTTATTCAATTCTTTGATCAGGGTTTTATCAAATGCATCGGTTTTCATGCCCCAAAAGGGTTTGGCATCCCGGATTTCCACCCGATCGTCTTCAATGAAAATATAGGCGGGGGTCGATGCTTTTCCAGTAATCACGATGCCGTCATAGCCGGCAAACCGGATTTCCGGGCCCAAAAACCCGCCCATGTTGGAATAACTGACCGTTGAGGCATGCGGATATGGCGATGTTTCTGGAGACGTGGCCGGCGATTTGGTCACGACCACTGTCCGTGAGGCTGATGGAATGGGAAATCCGGAAAACGGTCCGGGCATAAACATCAACGGATTTTCCGGGGAAAGAGCGTCAATGCCCGGTTTTTTCAAACGATCCCAAAGTATTTTCATACCCAGGCCCCGCCCACCGACAAAATTTTCAATATCTTTTCGGGGAATGGGAATTTTTTTAATTTCTCCGGTGGTCAGGTTAATATCCAACAATACTTTATAATATCCACAGGGTTGTGCGTTATTCATAGGATCCTCCTTAGGCAGAAAAGTCATACCAGCGGGCGCTGAGTTTTTCGGCGATTTCTTCCGGCGACATCCTGTAAAATGAGTGATCATCCGTGACACGTATCATGGACAACGCCTCATAGGGGCAATGCCTGACACATTCGGGCTCCCCATCACAAAGGGTACACATGCGCATGGGTCGACCCGTCTCCGGGTGTTGCGCCAGGATACCCACACTGTCCGCACTGCAGGCCGCGACACAGTTGCCGCAACTGATACAGCGATCAGGATCATTGATGATGGTGCCATATTTCTTATCCTGATAAATCGCCCGGCGGCCGGTTGCCGGGTCCGGGTCTACCGGGCAGGCATTTACGCAGGGGGTATCCGCACAACGGGCACAGACAGCTGGCGCACTGACATCCGGATTAAAAGAATGCACAAAAATATTGGCCAGAGCCGGGTTTCCAGGACCGGGGATCATCGTTCCATCAACAGAAACAGGATTGTTAAATGCCGAGCAGACCGCTTCACAGGTACGGCATCCCGTGCATTTGGTGTAATCCACGGCAATGTATTCATAAATTTTTTCGCGCGCCGTTGCGCCAGGCTCGGGAAAGACCCATCGGCTGCATCCAGTAAGCAACACCAGTGAACTGCCGCCCAGTGCCAGCCTGCTGATAAACTCCCGGCGGGAAACAGGTTTGCTGCCAAGTAGGGTTTTGGGTTCATGGGAAGAAGCGATTGAATTTTCTTTCATATATTGACTCCTTATCGACATTCCTGGTTTTCGGGAAAATGGCCATCAACAGGAAAACCCATTATATTTTTTATATCAATATAAGCACTTAATGCCAAATTAAAAAAATAAGCAAGGTAGCTATGTGATGACAAATAAATCAGCCAATTGTTGCGACTTTTTAGAACTGTATTATCTTTTTATTAATATTAATGTTTAAAAAGGATGATCGCTATGAACAAGCCTATCCAACTATTAATATCAGGAATTATAATCATGAGCCTATTAGGATGTAATAATAATATTTCCGCAAACGCGGATGAGATAAATGACAGGCAGCCAATAAACACTGAAACCGCCACTTTTGCCGGAGGATGCTTCTGGTGCATGGAAGCGCCGTTTGAAAAAATTGACGGGGTGATTGACGTTGTCTCCGGTTATACCGGCGGGAAAATGGAAAATCCCACCTATGAACAGGTGTCTTCCGGTACATCCGGTCATCTGGAAGCCATCCAAATTTCTTATGATCCGGCAAAAATTGCATATAAACAATTACTGGAACTATTCTGGAAACAGATTGATCCGACAGATGGCGGCGGCTCATTTGTTGACCGGGGGCCGCAGTATCGATCCGCCATTTTTTATAATACCAAAGAGCAGAAATTGATAGCTGAAAAATCAAAAGCAGACATTGGCGCATCCGGCCGGTATAATGGCCCAATTGCCACTGAAATCATTCAATATAATAAATTCTACCCGGCAGAAGAATATCATCAGGACTATTACGAGAAAAACCCCATACGATATAAGTATTACCGTCATGGCTCCGGCCGGGATAAATATTTGGAAAAAATCTGGAAAAAAGAAGAGGAAACCAAAGGCGCTGAAAAAAATGCCGACTATTCAAGGCCTAAAGACGCGGTACTTAAAGAACGCCTGACCCCGCTGCAGTATGCGGTCACGCAAAATGACAAAACCGAGCCCCCATTTGACAACAAATACTGGGACAATAAACAAGAAGGTATTTATGTGGATATTGTGTCCGGTGAACCGCTTTTTGCGTCCACAGAAAAATTTGATTCCGGCACTGGCTGGCCGAGCTTCACCCGGCCGATTTCAGAACAGGCTTTGATCGAAAAACCAGATAACGGTCTGTTTATGAGCCGCATTGAAGTCCGAAGCAAAAATGCGGATTCGCACCTCGGGCACCTGTTTGATGACGGGCCGGCACCCACGAAATTGAGATATTGTATTAATTCGGCATCCTTACGGTTCATCCAAAAAAAGAATCTTACCGAAAAAAAATATGAGCGTTTTTTAAACTTGTTTGAATAATAAATACTCTGGTAAAAACAATGGTTGAATCTT
>CAZQLG010000249.1:0-4837 GCA_964594105.1 uncultured Desulfococcus sp.
TTTCAAATACCGGCGCGCCCACCAGGAACGTGAAAATCTCGTCTGCTTTTTTTCCCGCACAAATGTCCGAAAACCGGTCAGGATACAGGATTTTGCCAGCATAATAAGCGTTTGCCAGGATGGCCCCGAAGTTCTGGGCATACAAGTTGTATGGCATCACACCATAAACCTTGCCCGAACGGACGGCTTGCAGGCAGCCATAGGCCGGGTCATTTTTCAGTTCAATCAGCGCGTTAAATTCAGAGGCAAACGCGATACTGGAAAGGTCTAAAAAAATGACTTGCGGGTCCCAGTCGATGATTTTTTCTTTGGCAATAGTGGCATGGGAAAGCGCGCCATAGGCTTTTCCCGGCTGGTACGCGACATTTTTGGCCTGAATAAACATAAATGGCGGATAGGTCGGTTCCGTGGACTGAAATCCATGGGGGCCTTTAAATGCAATGCCGCCCACGTAACAGGTTGTTTTTTGTGCTTGGCAAACAGATGCCGCACGACGTTTGAGATCTGCAATTGTTGACTCAAAGAAGTTGATGACCGCCTCCGCCCGGCCTGATTTTCCCAGGACTGTGCCCATGGTCCGAAGGGATTGGTATAAATCCTCGCGGTAATTTGCAAGATCACCGTAGGCCAGGGTAATGACCGGTATTCCGGTTTTTTGCTGCAGTTCCGCCGGATTAATGCCCATGGTGGTAAATGTTTTAAAAATGACCATGGGTTGCGGGTTCAGTGCGGCAATGAGTTCAAGATTGTCATTGCCCCGGAATTCGCCAAACAGGGGCAGGGCTTTGAAATCCGGATTGGCCAGTGCATAGGGGCGGGGGTCTATTGCCGTGTCCCGTCTTTCCATGTCGTCAACTGCAATCACTTTGTCTTCCGCTTCCAGGTATGTAATCAGCCGGAGGCATCCGGGACCGGAGCCGATAATATGATCAACCGGCGCTGCGACTTTGAAAACGTTACCCATGGCATCTGTGATTGGGTGCTTTTGCTCCGGTGTATCCTGTGCAAAAATCACCGGGATCTGCACGAAACCAAAAAAGATAATCAGGCATGACAATAAAGAAATCCGGAAATTACGGGTTACAAACCTTTTTAACATGCGCCCGGATTCCCATGACAGTCACGGCAGACCCGTCCATTGTCTGTTCCGATCATTTTTGATTTCATGGTGGGCTCGCCGCAGATCCCGCAGGGGATTGATTTGTCGATACGTGCCTTTTCCGGCATTTCTAACTGCACCGATGACAGGTCAAATAATTCATCGTCTTTCATGTTCAAAACATCTAAGCTGCTCTGACGGTGAAGTTCATAAAACCGCTGTTTTTGGGCGTCATCAGCCGCACCGGCCATGACTTTCTGAAGCAGATTCATGTGTTCCTCGTCCGGTGAAAAAGCATCCGGCCGCATGGAGACGCGCACGCCTTTGCCGGATTCACGGCTGATAAAGGTAAAGACCATTTTGCCATGGTCATGATAAATAAAATTGCCTTTGCCGAATGTGCATCCGGTCATGACCTGTATGGCATCCGCGCAGCAGGCATCGGTTTCTACAATGGCCACAAGCTCTTCATCTTCACTGCGATCGGCTTTTAATTTTTCCATTCCTGCGGTTGCGGCTTTATATCCAATGGACAGGCCGGGACACAGATGACCGTGAAAATCGAGGCATTTTTTAAATTCATCGCTGTTCAGTATTTCTTCTGCCGACATGGCATCCTCTCTTTTCTGCAAATAAATTCCAGGGGATTTACGCATTATTTTTTTAATAATTAGTGTTTGAACGAAAACCCGGCCATATGATTTGTTGGGTTACGCCCTCTCATCTTACCATTGGTAAATGTTTAGCTTTCGTAGGTTGGGTTGAGGCACGAAACCCAACAAAACCTATCGGGCTCAACCTAACCTACCAATATGTGTATTTTTCGTTTAGGTTCCAGTTAAAACGCGACTTCCGCACCAATGCTGAAACACCTGCCCGGCGCTGGAAAATCATATTCTTCTTCATAATCCGTATCAAATATATTTTCAACGCCTAGTGTGAGGAATCCGTCAAATCCTTTTTTCCAGACCGGATACCGGACCAGGCAGTTGACGGTTACAAACGCATCCAGTTTTTTTAATTCCGTGGGCGTTTTGCTGAAAACAGACGTACCATCCGGACTGGCATCACCGGTCAGCGGGTTGGTTACCGATTCAGTCAGAAACGGTACGTTGCGTTCATCGACCCATTTAAAACTCAGCCGCGCCAACATTCCGTCTGTCTGTTTGTACGAAATGCCGCAGTTGAATTTTTTCTTCGGCAGTTCGGACAGCGAATCAGTTAAATCGTTGCTCGCATCCAACACATCCCCGGTCTTTTTCGTGTCCTGCCAGGTAAAATTGGCAAATCCGTAAATTTTGTTAAAAATTTTACCGTCAATATCTAATTCAATGCCTTTAAAATCCACCCGGTCGATATTATAAATCACCCGGCTGGGTGCGTATCCGAATATCCAGCGGATATAATCGTCCACCTGATATTGGTAGGCACTTAATTTTATGGTCACTTCCGGCAATGCCTGCCACTGTGTGCCGACTTCATATTCCATGGCATCTTCATAGGTTAATTCGTTGCGGACAACATCTGTCCGGTCATCTACTTCAGGCCGGTAGCCGGCATAATACCAGTAAAACGCCGGATTGTCCGGGTACCGGGTGGCGCGGGCGGCCCTGGCAAACAGGTTGAGCTTAGGCACTGGCCGGTACATGATCCCGGCTTTGGGCATCAGTACGGATTCGTTAAATTTGACTGTCTGCCGGTCAAATCCAGCGGGTTTGCCGTTGGTATAACCGGTGACCACATCCACCTCACGGTTTCCGTAATAATCGTCAAACCGCAGGCCCAGGTAAAGATCTACAAAGTCCGTTACCGCCCATTCATCATCCACATAGGCACCATGCCATTGGGTAGCGCTCCATTCATCCGTTCCCTCGGCCGGGAGTTTGGTGAAATAGTCTTGTCTGACAAATGTATTGTCAGCGCCGCCGAATCCCAGGTAGTTACCATCTGCACCGAACCCGATCATGTGACGGGTTATTGGCCAGCAAAATTTTGATACCCACCCCCATGACCGGTCCGGAGTGGCTTCTCGTTCCAGAATTTTTTCTCCCAGGTCCGCCGAATAGATGACATCTGTGCGGTCTTCATTGTTCAAATAAAGGGTAATCGTTGAACCCACCGCTCCCAGTTGTTTTACAGACATCAGATCGATTTCCGTCCGGATTTTATTGAAATAGCTGCCGTCACCGTGCCGATCGCCGTTCGGAAACGTTATTCCCGGGCCGGAGAGATAGGTGCCGGCATGTTCCGAAAAATCTTTGTCATAATCCGCATTTGCCTCACGGTTTTCCACCGGCATGGCGTAATCTCCCTGCGTATGACGGATGGAGAACTGCAATTGCCCGTCATTGCCCCAGTCATGGTATAATCGTCCGTTGATGTTATAACGTTCGGCTTCGCTGTTTCTAAGATGCCCGTCTGTCCGGTGATAGCCCGCAGAAAAGACCGAACCAAACGGTCCTGACTGACCGGAAGCCGTTCCGTTGAAAGAAAATGTGTTATACCGTTTATAGCCGGTATAGATCTCAGCATGAAAAGTATCCTCCGGCGGGGTAGGGCACATATTGATGGTGCCACCCAAAGTGTTGCCGTATTTTGCCGAAAAACTGCCCTTGCCGATTTCAACCGCATCAAAATTACCGGTGGAAAGGGCGCTCCAGTCCACGAAAAATCCGCCCATGACCCCGGTGCCGTTTAAGGGGCGGCCATTGATCATTACCAGGGTCCGCTGTTCATCCAGGCCGCGGATGCGGACCTGACTGCTTTTGGGGGTCAAGGTGGACCGTCGTTGAATATCAAGCCCTGATGTTTCGTCTAAAATGTCCGGAATAGTAGAAATAACCGGTTTTTGTGCTTCTTTAACCGGCACTTCCTGTTTGTTGACTTCTGCCGTGGGGGCCCTTTTGCCGGTCACAATAATTTCATCCAGCTCATACGTAGGATTCTCCGCCCGGGCACAAACTGAGACCAATAATATGGTCAGCATGACACCAGCATTCATTTTTAATGATTTCATTGGATCACAACTCCTTTCGCTCCGGTAATCGGTAGCCAGTTGTTGATGTTCAATGCTATTGCCCGGTTTTCAAAACCTGTTGAATAAAAAAAGCCGGGAACGCACCAGAACTCTACAGAGTTTTCGGGCCTTCCCGGCTTTAATTGGATACAGTATATTAACTTATTAATATTACGACAAATTAATACACAACTTCGTGTTGTGATTAAAGATTTCTATTATCTGCTTGTTGATCCATTGTCAACTTTTTTTCAACGAAATTTTAACGAAATTTTATTGCTGAGTGGAAAGATATAAGGTATAATAAAAAATTAAATGTTAGCTACTTATTAAAAGTACTGGCAGAGTAATTTCCAAATGAAGTTACCCTGCTATCATAAAAATCCGTAATCAGATGTCAGAGGCAATGCCATGATCCCGAAGCACCCTGAACTTCCCATCATTTATCTTGACTCAAAGTACGATATGCATCATAATTTCGATCTATAATAACTTATAGTTAGCAAATGATTCTCATGGTTTGTGACGTTGATGGCTTCGAAAAAAGTCAAAAAATAGCTATTTCCGGACTTTTGCCATCAATAAATTTAATGAGATAAAAAGACTATTTCCAGAAAACGCCGACTTTTTACGGAGCATCAATTTCAATATGGAGATAACTTAATCTATGTTTTTTTCCGAATCCAGTTTCACCATCATCGCAAATAAAAAATGCCCGCTTT
>CAZQLG010000250.1:0-4820 GCA_964594105.1 uncultured Desulfococcus sp.
CAGCATTTTCTGAAACGGGGCCTTAAAAGAAGCAAATGATCCAATGTCTCCGCCCGCCTCTTCGTTTATTCTGCAATGCCGCCCCACGGTAAATAAAAATCGCACCAGCGGGCCGATATGCGGCCCGGCCAGAGACTTTCCGGTGGTCTGTAGAGATACGGAAATATCGCGGGCCGGGTCGGCCCAGCAGAAAATATTAATGAACCCGACATGGCCGTAGGCGGATTCCGAATAGGGCCCCCACATTCCTGCGGGTGACGCCCCCAGCATTAACCCGGCACTGTACCGCATGGGGATCACCATGGTGCGGTCAAGCCCCATTTTCCCTACCGGTGCAACCGCCCGGCAGATAGTGTCTGATTTAAAGATGCGCTTACCATTTAATTCTCCCCCGTTTAAAAGCATCTGGTAGAATTGCGACATTTCATCCGCAGTGGCCACGAGATTGGCTGCCGGGATAATCACCTGCATAAATCGCGGCTCATTTGAAATTCGCACCACATCCCCCCATGACACGCTCAACGCCCGCTTGGCAATGGCAGATAAGGGGAAAACCAGTGGCACGCCAGTATCATAATTAACAGCGACCTTGCGAATGTCTTTATCCGGCACACCGTAATTGAAATAACGGAATCCAAGCGGTTCGGCGATGGTTTCACGCAGCAGTTCCCGGATATTGCTGCCGGTCACCCGGCGGACAATCTCTCCCATGATCACCCCGCCGGTAACGGCGTGATATGCCATACTGGCGCCATTTTTGGATGTCGGCGTTAATCCGCAAATCAGCTTAACCAACCCTTCTTGATCGTAAAGAATTTCCGGATCCACATCAGCCGGCGGCGCGGGTATTCCGCCGTGATGGGATATCAGGTGATGGATGGTGATTTCATGTTTGTTGTTTGCGGCAAATTCAGGGATATATTTCTTCACCGGATCATCCAGAGACAGCATTTTACGCTCATCCAAAAGATGAATCATCATGGCGGTGACTGCCTTGGAAGCGGAATACTGGCAAACAGGGGTATCCGGCGCCATGAGAACTTTTTCGGCATTCTGCGGGTCCATCTTGTTATTTGAGGGACCATTCCCATGACTGTGACCGATGGCGCGATTAATTATCACCCGCCCTTTTTTCCGCATGCAAAACGATATCCCCGGATAAATACCACTCCGGTAAAGATCTTCCACACTGGCCCAGATCGCATCGACCCCTTCACGGGTCATTGCCGCATCCACCGGTTCCGCTTCAGATAACGAATCATGGGTAGTGAGCGATGCCAGATCCTCCGGGATAGATATGGTCCGAAACGCTTTTGATTTCAACGAGTCAAGCAGGGTCATATTTATATATAAAACAGTACAGGATCATCATGATAAACATTACAGCAACCGTCAGACCAAATATTTCATTGAGCACGGACCGGTTCAGATACGCCAGCACACCCGACGCAAAACTCAACACACCGGTAATGCCGATTATTTTTGAGAACTTGCCGCCTTTTATAAACCAGAAAAACAAACCCAGAAAAATAGCGGCAATCCCCCCCCACTTCATCCAGGTAAACAAATGCAGCCAGGCCAAGTATTGTTTAAAATCCCCGGTTTCAAGGTTTGCCGTAATCTTCAGCAATTGAATATTTTCCAGGACATCCGCCGACAGGACCGCCAATGCAATGACCGCACCCATATAATAATATTTCTTCGATGAAATTTGGGCACATTTAAGACAGAACATCAGCAGAAACAGTGAATACAGGAACATGTAGATAAAGTCCAGCTGATTCCCCAGGTCCATGGCATCCACCATCGACTGCCGGATCGTACCGTCAGTTGAAACAAACAACTGAAACACTTCGGCCTTTGTCTCAATGAATTCAAAAGCAATAATCGGCGTAAAAAATCCGTCCGGCATTTTGGGCGCTTTGGACGGAAAAATAATGACGAGTATCATGCTCATCACGATCACCAGCAAACCGACGTAACCGGCTTTTAAAAACAATCGATTTTTCAATGCCCCTCCTGTTCCTTTTCAATAGCATGGCATCTGGCGCATTACATGATTGAAAAACGATTTGTTTATCGTTGCTGAGCAGTATGCCATAAATTTGCATAAAAACCAAAGCAGATCCTTAATTTTTGTTTTCCGCTGTTTAATATTGATGGCTTCATAAAATAAGAGAGGTCTTGAATGTTATAAAAAAATTTTATAAGTTAATTGCCATTCACCGGCCGCTATGACCCGGCCCAACGCCGTGAGAATTGAACAATTATAAATTAAAAGAGGTTATAATGAACACAAAGACAAAAATTGGCATCATTATCTGCGATCGCTACCGCCGCTGTGCGGGCGGAAAATGTTTCCGGGCAATGAAAAACAAGGAAGGGGCTTTCAGCATATATACGAATACTGAAATTGAATTGGTTGGTTTTACAACGTGTGATGGTTGCCCGGGTGGCAACATAGAATACGCCGGGGAAGAGATGGTGAAAAATGGCGTCGAGGTGATTCATTTAGCGACCGGTCTGGTGGTTGGGTATCCCCCCTGCCCTTATATCGATACATTCAAAGCCTTTCTTGAAAAACGCTATGACGTCAAGGTCGTTACAGGCACGCACCCTATACCGAAAAAATATCTTGATATGCACACGTATCTTGGGACCTGGGAGAACACCGCATGGAAGCCACTTATCGCGCCGACCATGAGTGATGAAGCGACCCGTGCAAGTTACGATTAAGCATAACGACTGAAGGCCTGCTAAATATTGAATCTTTTCTTGTTTTTATTGACATCGCAGGCAATAGTTGATAATTTTTTATCGATTGCATGTAAATTTATATATTAGATAAATACAATGTATTAGATAGTTTTTAAAAATTTTTACGTTGATAAGGAGGGTGGGTTAAAATGAAAGGCAAACGGATTTTTTTATTATTAGCGATTGTCGGTGTTGCAATGTTTCTTTTCGGCGCATCCATTAATGCGGGCGAATCAGGTGCGGTGAATGACGTTTTTGAAATGAATAATACCGACGCTTTTGCCAAGCACAAAAAGGGGATTTGCGTATTCAGCCATAAAAAGCATTCAGTCGCTGCACCGGATGGTTACGGTGTTACCTGTGGCGAATGCCATCATGATAAAGACGGCAAAGCCTTGGAGCTTAAAGAATGTGATGCGGTTCAGGGCTGTATGGAATGTCATGACAAAGCTGAAAAACCCAAAAAACCCAAAGGTATGGCCAAAGAAGAATGGGCTGCAATGAAGCTTGAATATTACTATGGCGCAATGCATGCGAACTGCGTTGACTGCCACAAAACCGGTGGTGCCGGTCCGGTTAAATGTTCGGAATGTCATCCTAAAAAGGCAAAGAAATAATCTTTTATTTTCTTTTAAAAGTCTTTAAAAAAACAAAACCGGGCATATGAATCAAATCATTCATATGCCCGGTTTTTTTTGTTCAACCAATGAAATCTCTCCGTCAGACCATAATCCAAGACGCCTGAAATACCTGAAAGCGCCGACATCTTCTTCAATCTTCAATCTTCAATCTAAATGCCTTTGCCAACCGCACCAGGGTTGCCGCCCATTGGGGGACGCCCAGGGCATGAATATGGGTGTATGTGGCAAAAACATTCTTGTAGCAGAGCCCATCCCGATTATTAATAATCCCATGACCTTTTTCCATAAAAAACGCCATATCCTGATCTTTGCAGCGCCATTGAAGTACTTTGGAATAATGAAATTCATGCCCTTTTAAAACAGTACCGATTTCATAAAACGGATTTTCCACATCCACGATGGCTCTGGTATAGCCATGTCCCTGGGGTTTTTTTGAAAATCCGAATGTCAGCGGTAAAACACCGGTCATAGGATATGAAGAATCTAAAACCAGCGATTCCCCCAGATAGATTAACCCACCGCATTCCGCATAGATAGGAAGTCCGCTTTCAGCCGCATCTTTGATATCATTTCGGAATTGCTGATTGGCAGCCAGTTCTTTTGCATGGGTTTCAGGAAATCCCCCACCAATATATAATCCGTCAATATCCGGAAGTGCGGTGTCGTTCAACGGACTGATATAAACCAGATCCGCACCGGCAGCAGCTAAAGCTTCTAAATTATCAGGATAATAAAATTGAAATGCGGTGTCTTTTACAATACCAATTTTGGGCGTTGATGAATGCTTTTGAGGTATGTTTTGCGTTTTTCCGCGAGAATTTCCAACATCAACAGACAAGGAATCATCGTCAGTACATGAAAAATCAGTACTGCATGAAAAAGGTTTATTCTCAGCCGTTTTTGCAATGCGTAATACTTCGGTCAAATTGACATGTTTTGCCACAACATCGGCGGCGGCATTAATAGATTTTTTGGCCCAGGCGTGTTCCGGGGTGGGGATCAACCCCATATGCCGTTCCGGAAAATCCTGGCTTTTAAGCTTGGGGATCGCACCGATAACCGGTACACCGCAGTGTGTTTCAATACTCTGACGAAGTATGTTCTCATGGCGACTACCGGCGATTCGGTTGAGAACAACGCCCAATATTTTCACATCCGGTTCAAAATGAAGGCAACCCAGGACAACCGCAGCCATGGTTCGGGTACTTTTCGTACAATCCAGACAAAGGATCACCGGGGTATTTAACAGTCGGGAAAGCGAAGCCGTGCTGGTGGAACCGTCAACATCCAGTCCATCATAGAGTCCACGATTGCCTTCTATTACGGCAATATCATTGATAGTGTCTGCGGTAGTATAAGAAAGAAATGATTGGCAGACAAGACGATCATCGGCCATAAAGGTGTCCAGATTATAACAGGGCC
>CAZQLG010000251.1:0-4801 GCA_964594105.1 uncultured Desulfococcus sp.
GACGGCTGAAAAGAGGCCATGGAGTGGATATGAGAGCAATATTGTTCAATATTTTGGACAATGGTGTCACCATCTTGATTTGTGATTTAATCTTATTGTACAATTTTTCCAGGGCATTCTCTTTTATCAATCTTGCTCTGAAAGACGAAATATTTCTACTGACGGATGAAGAATAACCCCCGGTCCGCATCATCTGAAAAGATATTCTGCTGTTCGTTCCCCCGGGACAACGCATGATACAGTGCACCGTCAAATTCTATTCTCCATGATCTGCCCATGACTTTTTTTTAATCCATTTTTTTTGACGCATCAACATAATTCACATGACACCGATTCTCCACGAGCCATGCCTTCGGCTTGGCAGAGAGGGAACGAACGACGAAGTAATCCCATGTCTTTAGGGAGATTGCTTCGGTCGTACCTCTCCCGCAATGACAGAACAAGAAGCAACCATCGTGCCAAACGGTCTGGCTTAACCGAACTGGATATGCGAATTATTATATTATGGTTTTCAATTTGCGCTAAATACCCGTTTCAACAATTCTGTGGTCTGTTTTGCAGGGTTTTCACGAATAGCGGTTTCTTCTTTGGCCATATAATGAAAAATACCATCCATACCTTTTTTAGTGACGTAATTGGTCAGATTTGTTTTTATATCAGGGACAAATGGTATTGATTCATATTTATTTATTACATCATCATAAGTTTTTACTGCCCCTACCTGTGACAGACTGTTTTCAATAATAGGCTGCATTTCTTTGGCAAGAGAGGGGGACATTTTGTCTTGAAAATATTTCGTGGCTGAATCTTCCGGGCCATTATAGATATTCATGACATCTTCAAATGTCATATCTGTAATGGCCTGCAGAAAAAGTTCTTTGGCTTTTGGTGTTGCTTCTTCAGCAGCCCGATTGAGTTTCAATTCAAGATCATCAACCAGAAATGACATGCCGATTTTATCCATTGTCGTTTTTACAATTTCAAATTCCGCAGGCAAAGGGATATGAACAGCAGCATCAGTATTAAAACCATCTTCCTGGCCCAATTGGCTGACAACACTGTCCGCGCCAATACGTAATGCCGATTTAAATGCCTCACCGATTTCATCAACTGTAAGGTCCCCCTGGCTTGCATCTTCTCCAAAACCAGTGAAGAATTGTAATCCTCTCTCAAAGAAATTTCCTGCATAGGCGGTATTGGTAATAAAAAGAAAAATGATTACAGAAAATATAGTGCATACATATTGATTCTTTTTGATCTGCCGGATAGTCATTTTCATTCATATTCTCCTGTTAAAGGTTGGTTTATAGTATTCTCAGTGTGCCAGAGGTGAATATATTTTCTCTGGATTCTTCTCTTTAAATATTCAACGGTCAGATTTACATTCTTGACAGATTAGTCAAATATTTTTGTCAAGAATGTAGACCCCCAATTTGCAGGTACGAATTTATGGTGAACCATTTAGCGGCGGTCTTTAGACCGCCATTTTAAATGGAAGCCTGAAAGTTTCCGCTACATCACGCCCTGGTTATAACCGACCTTTTTGAGGACATGCGCCGTGATTATCCAACCCGTCTATTTTCTGAAAGATTCCGAAGTAATTTCGTAACGGCGCATGATTTGTTGCAGCGCCTGCCGTTCCAATCCGCAGGACCGGGCGGCCTGAGTGACGTTGCCGTTGCTGGCGGCAAGCAAATCACCGATATAATCGGCATTAAACCCCTGCAGCATCTGTTCTTTGGCTTCCTTATAGGGCAATTGCTGGAGCGGTTGGCGACGCGGTATTTTCCCGGTCAGTACATTATTAAAATCAACGTCTTTGGGCGTAATTTCATCAGAACCGGAAAATAAAATTCCCTGGATAATCACATTTTCCATTTCACGGACATTGCCGGTCCATGGCCTTTTTAGAAAAAGGTTCATTAATTCAGGCGACAATCGTTTTACCGGCTTGTTTAATTCAGTCGAATGCTTTTCAAGCAAATAATTGGCAATTAGAGGAATATCCTCGGGATGTTCTCTTAGAGGCGGAAGTTCTACGGTCAAAACATTCAATCGGTGATAAAAGTCCTCCCGAAATTCATTTTTGGAAATTTTACCGGGCAAATTCTGGTTTGACGACGTAATGATACGGACATCTACCCGTATAGATTTGGTATCACCCAGCGGCTTAATCTCTTTTTCCTGAAACACCCGAAGCAGCTTGGTCTGAAAAACGGGACTGATATCACCGATTTCATCTAAAAATATGGTCCCATTGCAGGCCTCCTGAAAAAGTCCGGCCCGATTCTGCGTAGCATGGGTAAACGCCCCTTTTTTATAACCAAACAATTCACTCTCAAGAATGCTTTCCGGAACAGAAGGACAGTTGACCGCCACAAACGGACCACGACTGCGATTACTCAAGGCGTGAATGGCTCTGGCCGCCAAGTCTTTTCCCGTTCCTGTTTCACCGGTAATCAGCACGGTATAATCTGTTTTTGCCGCAATTTGAATAATTTCATACACCTTTTTCATGCGGGTACTTTTTCCCACCAGATCCTGAAATACATGAATATTCAAACATTCTTTCTGAAGCCTTAAGTTCTCACGCAAAAGAGCGCTTCGCTCCAGGGCTTTTTCCAGCCGAAGGACGAGCGCATTATGATCAAACGGCTTGGTAATAAAATCATAAGCACCATTTTTCATGGCTTCTACCGCCAGATCGATACTGCCGAAGGCCGTCATGATAATGACCGTAATATCCGGCGAGTCCCTTTTTACCAGTTCAAGGAGCTCAAGCCCATCCATTCCCGGCATTTTGATATCTGCCAGGACCAGGTCAAATCGTTTGAAAGATAGCATACTCAGGGCCATTTCCCCTGATGAAGCGGTTTCAACCCGGCAACCCAGTGCCGGTTCAAGGCTCCGTTTCAAAAGTTGCTGCATATCCATTTCATCATCAACCACCAGGATCGATGCAATCATCTGTTACCTCCGGTATCTTTGGCGTCCGCAGGCAAAACAACTGTAAATGTCGTCCCTTTGCCCGGCTTGCTATCCACGGAAATGTGACCCCCATGATTTTTAATGATACCATAACTCACGGACAAACCCAACCCGGTCCCTTCCCCGGTCGGCTTGGTGGTAAAAAAAGGATCAAAAATCCGTGACAAATTTTTCTTTTCAATGCCGTATCCCGTATCCGCCACCGTAATGGTAACATCCCGGGTGGCCCTGTTGTAGGCTGTTGATAAGCGAATCGTTCCTGATTTTCCCACTGCATGGGTGGCGTTTAATATCAAATTCATCAACACCTGCCGGGTTTTCTTCTCATTCAGTAAGAGCGGCGGGGTCTTCATGTCATAGTCTTTTTCTATTTCGATGTGATATAATTCAGAATGATGCTCAATAAAATTCAAAACTTCATCAATAATTTCATGAATCCGGACGGACGCCCTGGCCGTGGGTGAACTCCTGGCGACACTGAGCAGATCCTCGATGACGGACCGGCAACTTTTTACGTGTTTTTCAATTGTTTTGAGATCTTCATATCGTTCAGTGTCGAGTTCCTCATCTCGTATCAGCATCTGGGCGTATCCGAGAATAATACCCAGCGGATTGTTTATCGCATGGGCGATCCCTGCTGATAGCTGCCCGATAGAAGCCAGTTTTTCCGTCCGGGCCATCTGGTTTTCAATCAACCATCTTTGTTCAATATCTTTTACCAGAAAATGAATGGTGTTATCATTTTCAGATGGCCCGTTGTCCAAACTGCCGCTAACCAGAGACCGCATTTCACTGCCGTCGCAACGTTTCAAGGTCACTTCACAATTTGCAACAAAACCTGTTTCCAAAATGGAATGAATAATCGTTTTCCAGTCTGTCTGGCTTACAAAAAAATCCTTAAATTTTTCTTGCGTTAAATCTTTTTCCATATCATGGAACCCGAGCATCTGATAACCGGCAGGATTCATATCTACGATCAACCCGTCTTTATCAGAAACCAGGATCATATCCCTTGAGACCTCAAAAATCCGGCGGTATTTGCTTTCAGAAACAGCCAGAGAAGCCGTTCGTTCTGCCACCCGATTTTCAAGATTCTGGCTTAAATATATAAGTTCCCGGTGTGTTGACTGCAATGCCCGTTTATCTTTAACAACCTGCTGATGAATTTTCCAGATCCTTTCAAAAAAGAGCGTCACAGATGCGACAAAAATAAACATGAGCGTATTCACAGCCCCGGTATATGGCCGAATAATATTCCACATCGACTCACTGCCGGAAAATAAAAAATGCCACTTTAAGATATGACCGATGGATCGGGACATGGCAAAGGCGATAAATGCGCCGCAAATCCATAAAAGGTAGGTCCATATGACATTGGATTCATCACTTTTTTTCAACTCAACGACTTTACCTACACACATAAATGAAAGTATAATCATCAAGATAGAGCCGAAAAGATTGGCAAACCAGATGGGCATAAACGGAAGGGTCATGGGTCACCCTTCCTTGAAATCCCTGATATTAAAGGATCGGACATTGAGGGATCAAGCACTGAAGCGTGTGAATGATTTTCCGAAAGAAGATGTGATAAACCCAGATTTAAAAAAACAAGTGCAGGCACGCAAAACAAATAATCCAGCCTGGCCAGGTAATAAAATATTTCAAGCGCGCGCATCCCGCTTGCCGCCTGAATACGGATATGCGTCAGGTCGATCAGACTGACCTGGATGACACCCAGCTGTTCATCCAGAAGATGCAGTATAAATACATCAAGGTTCCAGAGGATAAAAAAAAAGGCCATATACTGTATGTA
>CAZQLG010000252.1:0-4793 GCA_964594105.1 uncultured Desulfococcus sp.
ATATGATCTTACGAGATCCTGTGATATCAACTTATGAAATTTGATGGCGTCGCCAAAAGTTTCATCTACTGCGTTGAAGTGATTTTTCAGCCAATCAAGATACTACATGTATGATTTATTGACTGAGAAAATCACTTCGGCTTGCCAGATTGTATAGGATTGGTAAAACTTTTAACTTCGCCATTGGGTACTTTACTGAATGGGAATTCTAAACTGGGCATCCATATCTCTTAGTATTTTTTTATCATTTACCACTTCCGGCCATGCGCTCTTAAACCAGCGGACACCAGCAGCCGCTTTGGGATGGGTGGCGGTTTGCCTGATGTTTCCGTTTGTCGGCCCGATTTTTTATTTCCTGTTCGGCATCAACCGTGTAAAAACCAGGGCCAGACGGTTGGAAGATAAACGCCCGGCGGCCCTGTCCATTACCGGTGAATACCGTAATGCTGTCAACATCGCATCTGTTTCTTCTTCCGGGCTGAACCTGCCCAGATCCTATGTCCAGATCGCCAGAATTTCAGACACCGTCAGTGACTTTTCAATGGTTGCCGGTAATCAGATCGATCCGCTGCACAACGGCGAGGCCGCCTATCCGGCCATACTACAAACCATTAATTCTGCGACTAAAACACTCTATCTAACATCTTATATCTTTGATACTTCAGACACTGGAAAACTTTTTATTGATGCGCTGGGCAACGCTGTCAAACGGGGGGTGGATACCCGTGTCATTATCGATGGTTTCGGAGAACTTTACTCCCTGACCCGGGCAAGTAAAAAATTAAAAAAACAGGGAGTGAAAGTGGCGCGCTTTCTGCCGCCACGCCTCTTTCTGCCGCCGATTCACATAAACCTCCGTAATCATAAAAAAATAATCGTTGCAGACGGGCAAGTCGGATATACAGGCGGCATGAATATCAGTAACCGGCATTTGGCAGAGAACATTAGAAATCCACTCCGTTGTATTGATATGCATTTCAGGCTCAAGGGCCCTGTTGTTATGCAACTGGAGCAGGCCTTTCTTGATGACTGGGCTTTTTGTACCGGTGAACAGGTTGAAGCGGCACCATATCTTCCCGTGAAATCAGGATCCGCTGTCTGCCGGGTCATCACCGATGGCCCCAATGAGGACATGAACAACTTATCTACCATCCTGATCGGTGCCATTTCATCGGCCCGTGAACGGATTCTGATCATGACCCCTTATTTTCTGCCGTCTCTGGAAATGACATCTGCCTTGCAGACCGCTGCCTTAAGAGGTGTTGATGTGAATATCGTACTCCCGGCAAAAAACAATCTGCCGTATATAAAATGGGCAAGCACCAACATGCTGCATGATCTGCTTTTCCGGGGCGTTAAAATTTTCTACCAGCCAGCACCGTTTGTTCACACCAAACTGTTTGTGATGGATGATCAATACTCACAAATCGGTTCTGCAAATCTGGACCCAAGAAGCCTTCGATTAAATTTTGAACTCACCGTTGAAATTTATGACCGACAATTTGCGAATATACTTTCAGACCATATTCAAAAAAAGATAAAACAATCAAATCAGATTACCCTTGAATCCATCTTAAACCGACCTTTTTTAATCAAATTACGCGATGCCCTGATGTGGCTTTTTTCACCATACCTGTGAGGCTCATTATTGCCTTTGGCGGACAAATAATGCAACGCGACGATGTGCTGTCAAACATATCAGGGACCGAAAAACGCAGAAAACATCAGCCGTTTCGCCGCAACCTTTTATTCAATTGGCGACGCATGGAGTCTTTGACCTGTTTCGATTTGGAATTGATCACCGAATAACTGTAGCGAACATTTTTTTCCATGACCTGCGGCGAATTTTTGATACTGCTTCGAATTTTATAGCTATTACTGGTAACCTTCTGGATTAAATGAGTTTCTCTTCCAACAACATACGTCTGTTGGTCCTTAATCGCATCTAAAAAAGCCACCCGATCCGGTGCGCAATCCGCAAAAGTCACGGATTTACCCATTTGAAACAGATTGTGGCCGTCACTGCCGCCGGTCATTGCCTTGCCCAGGTTAAATCCCAGTACCGTGCATTGCAAATTCCATTTTTTCATGTTCCCGGCATTGAGAACCTCAACCCCATCAACCAGATCCATCAGGTGTGCCTGCTGCTCCTTTGTAAAAAACGAATTGCATATACCTGTATAAACCCCGCAATAGGGATGGGGAAAAATGATCAAATTTTTGTACTTTCGGGCCCGTTTTATAATTTCTTCCATATTTAAAGAAATGGACGCCATCACATTATTACCCAAAAATGGCTTGATCTCTGTTTCATAAAACCGGACCAAGGCCTCAATATCATAAAAATAAACAAGGAGATGCGCACCTTCTTTGGATGTTACCTCAATACCGGGAATGGATAAAATATTCTTAAACTTATCCATCCGAATGGCCCCCTTGATGGTATTATGATCGGTTACGGCAAGACCGATGCCAAGCTTTCCCGCACGTTTGGCGATACTTCGAATATAATTGAGCCCGTCAGAATAACGGGAGTGGAAATGCATGTCAACGACGGTATAATTTTGTGTAAGAGCAGAAAGAGAGGGCCTTTCAAATTCAACGCGATTAGGTGTTTCCATATATTCCTCAAAATCAATAGAATCCCTTGTGGTTTCTATTTGAACTTTTTTTGTATAACTTAAACTGCATCATAAAAGTAATACGTCATTCAAAAAAATCAATCCCCCCAACAAGTCCTACGATTATCATTCAACATTCAATTTTTAATAACATAAAAATTGTACGAACACTTCCCCCAAAAAGAAACACAAAATCCACCCAGACACATAAAAAAACCCCGATTCGAAAATTCGAACCGGGGTTTTTAATTTTTTTGAATCTAACTATGATGGTCCCGTAAAAAGTGGGACTTCGACGGCAAAGAATAAAAGTTCAAATTCGAGGCGTGCAAATCCTGAGCAATGATTCGTACTTATCGTACTTTGAAGCAGCGATTGATGTAGCGCAACAAAGAATTTGGACTTTTTACGAAGCCGTCTTACAGTGCTTCAATTGCTTCCTGTAATTCAGGGATAAACTCAAGAATGTCTGCTTCAATGCCCACATCAGCCACCTGAAAGATCGGTGCTTTCGTATTTTTGTTTACTGCAACGACAAACGGATTCCCCTTAATACCGCCCAGATGCTGAAAAGAGCCACTGATCCCCATTGCCAGATAGACCTTTGGTTTAACCGTCTGACCGGACGTACCCACCTGACGGGATTTTTCCAGCCATTTGGCATCAACAATCGGCCTGGAACAGGCAACATCCGCACCCATGGCTTTGGCCAGATCAAAAACAAGTTCAATATTGTCTTCGTCTTCAATGCCGCGACCGACAGATACCAGTACTTCCGACTTGGTAATATCAACATCACCGGCTTCTGCTTCAACCACTTCCAAAAATGTCCGCTTAACGCTTAAGTCGCCCGCATCACCGGATTTATCCACGACGTCACCGCCGAATTTGGTTCCATCTGCCTGGAAAACGCCCGGACGAATGTTCAGCACCGCACCGCCAGAAATATCACATGTCACATGTGTGCTGGCCATACCGGAAAATTCCTGACGGACAATCTTAAGCGTTCCGCCATCCACGCCTTCAATGTCAACAATGTCTGCGGCAAAAGCGGAATCCATTTTTATGGAAAGCCCGGGACCTAAGTCCATTCCGAATGTATCGTGGGGCAAAAGTACAATACTGTCTCCAGGAAGTATATTTACCAATGCTTTACGGATAACTTCAGCATTCGGATATGCCATTGCCGCATTGTCAATTTTCCATACGGCATTATAAACGGTTGCCATTTCATTGCAGATTGTATCCAGATCCGCACCCGTACCGGTAACGACTGCAGTTACAGAAGCATCCGGCGCAATTTTCTTTGCTGCAACGATCAGTTCCAAGGCGGAATCATCGGCAACACCTTGAGCATGTTTGATATATGCAAAAACTTCGCCCATTATTTTAACCCTCCCTTGGCTTTTAAGTATTCAATCAGTTTTCCAATAATTTCTTCTGTACTGCCGGAAAGCATTTCAGCGCCTTCGCCGGTATCCGGCACAAAGTAATCGAGGCGTTTTACTTTTGCGGCACCTGCGCCAATAGCCCCGGCATCCAGGCCAAGATCGCCTGCGCCCAATTCGGGGATTTCGACAGACGCGACTTTTCGGATGCCACGGATGCCAACATAACGGGGTTCATTGATACCGGTCTGGATGGAAAGTACGCAGGGAAGTTCAATTTCATTCATTTCCTGATTCCCCCCTTCAATTTCACGGCCAACTTTTAATTTGCCGTCACCGGCTTCAATCAGGTTAACCAGAGAAGCATAGGGATAATCCATCATGGCCGCCAGCATACCACCGACCTGTGCCGCACCTTCATCCGCCTGGGCACCGGTCATAATTAGGTCATAATTGCCTTTTTCAACCGCACCCTTTAAAATCGTTGCAATGCCCTTACCATCAGACCCTTCAAACGCATCGTCCGTCAACAAAAGACCATTATTTGCGCCCATGGCCATTTCACGTCTCAACACTTCTTCAGATTCATCATCACCGACAGTCACAACCGTTACAGAACCGCCGACTTTGTCCACGATCTGAATTGCTTCTTCAACCGCATAGTTGTCCCATTCGTTTACCGAATAAACCAGATCGTCTCTTTCGATGTCGTTGCCATCGCTGTTAATGTCGATCTCGTTTTCCGAGGTATCTGGGACACGCTTAACACATACCAAAATCTCCA
>CAZQLG010000253.1:0-4788 GCA_964594105.1 uncultured Desulfococcus sp.
AACTCATTCATAATGGCTTGAAACAATTGATAAGTTGTTTTCTCATGCAGTGGTGACACGTCACGATGAAAAGCTCTTTACCAGGATGCGGCCGGGGGGAATCCCCTTTTCTGTCATTGATGATAAGTGATACTGGTTTATAGGATCGCTGCCAAGAAAAGAGGTCCGTTTGTTTTTTTACATATAACATTTTTGTAGCATAGTTCTACATTTTTGTATTATCATAGGGCGAATTGATGCTTTTGTATATCGTATAACTACCTATAAATATAATTAAAATATAAATTTATAAAACTGGCACGCATGTTGCTTTATAATAACGCAAAGGAAAACAATGAATATATTAAAACAAACATCAGAATCATACTCAGCAACATACTCAGATATTTTATCTGACTTTCGGTCATCCTTATTCTGCTCTCCGGTAACTTCGGATGAAACGCCGGGCATGCTTAAAAAGCACGCGCAGTGTATTGATAATTATTTTCAGAGTTGTTTTGAATCCAGCAATATCGGCCCTAAGATGGATTTTATAAAAAATCCGTATGCCATTATCGCCCTTGGCGGTTACGGCCGATCGGAGCAGTGCGTTCACTCTGATGTGGACTTGCTGTTTCTTTTTCAAAAACATGTGCCGACGGCTGCTAATGAGTTGATTCGCGAAATTGTTTATCCGCTCTGGGATCTCAAAATAGTGGTCGGTTATGCCACCCGTTCTCTGGATGAGTGTATCTCCATGGCAAAAGGGGACTATGAAATTTTAACATCAATACTGGATGCGCGGTTTATCTGCGGAATCTCCTCGGTGTTTATCAAGTTAAGAGATCAGGTCCATCGAAAAATTGTCAAACGCAGTTCTCAAAAGATAATGAACTGGCTGATTGAAAGAAATATTGAACGGTATCAAGATTTTGGGGACTCCACTCTCCTGCTTCAGCCGAATCTAAAAGAAGGCAAAGGCGGCCTCAGGGATTATCATACGCTGCGCTGGATCGCCTCAATAAAATATAATCTGCAGAAAACCCGGGATTTGGAATTCCAGGGAGTTATGTCTCAGCTTGAATACAATGAATTGATGGCAGCACTTTCATTTATCTGGAATGTCAGAAACAAGCTTCATCTGCATACAAAACGAGCGTGCGATCAGCTTTATTTTGAACATCAGCGGCCGGTGGCCGAGGCCATGGGGTTTTTTGATAAAAAGGGCCAGTCGGCGGTTGAGAAATTTCTTGGGGAGCTTCATTCTCATATGACTTTTATTAAAAATCAGCTCCAGTTGTTTTTATTTGAATTCGGGTATGGGAAAAAAGGTAAATGGCGGCAAAGTGCTAAAAAAATTGATGAAACCACTGGAATCCATTTGTTTAGGGAACGCTTGAATTTTGATTCACCGAAAACCATACTCAATGATCCGGAAATGCTGATTAAAATGTTTGAAGTGAGTGCCCGGCTGAAAATACCCCTTAGTCGGGAAGCAGAAAGACTGGTCCGGGAATTTAATTATCTGGTGGATGATCAGTTCCGATCATCTGGGTCAGTAAGGACTTTGTTTGAAAATATACTGATTTTGCCGGCGCCGACGTTTAATGTTCTTGAACAGATGCTGAATACTGGGTTTTTGATCCGCCTGATTCCCGAATATAAAAAGATTGTTAATCGGATTCAATATGATGCCTATCACCTGTATCCGGTGGATCGTCATCTGCTGAAGACGGTCTTTACGATAAAAATGTTTGGCGCGGCGGAAGACCCGGGACAGGATGCGCTTTGTGTTAAATTATACCGAGGGCTGAAACGTAAAAAAATTCTTCTGCTGGCGGCATTACTCCACGATATTGGTAAAGGCCAGGAGGGACGGCATTCAATCGCAGGAGCCGCCATGTCGGTGGTTGTGTTAAAACGGATGGGATATAATTCTCGGGAGATCGATCTGGTTTCATTTTTGATTGAAAATCATTTGCTGCTGATTAAAATTGCCACCCGCCGGGATATTAATGATGAAGAAACGGCCATTGGGTGTGCCCGTCAGGTCAGGGATGGCAAACGGTTGAGAATGCTTTATCTTTTGACGGTTGCCGATTCTATCGCAACCGGGCCGAAGGCCTGGAATAGCTGGGCGGCCGCGTTGCTCAGGGATTTTTTTCTTAAAGTCCTTGGGGTTCTTGAAGAAGGGGAGCTTGCAACGATAAGTGTTGTCAATCGTATGGCAAAGAAAAGGAAAGCGGTGCTGGATGTTGGCGATGATTTTGAAGGAGGTGATGGTGGGAAGGTCTTTGATGAAATGTCAGATCGTTATGTTCTTTATACAGCGGTTGAAGACATTAAATCGCATATTGATTTATACAAACGTCTTTCCGGAAAACCATTTATATTTAGTGTCGCACATGATGCAGCGCTAAATAGCCGAACCGTGACAATTTGCGCAAAAGACCGTCCCGGTTTGTTTTCAAAAATTGCCGGTGTCTTTACATTAAATAATATCAATATCCTCGATGTGAAGGCCCATACATGGAAAAATGACATTGCACTGGATATTTTTAAAGTTGAACCGCCCCCCGAGCAACTTTTTGAAGATGAAAGATGGCAGCGGGTGGAAAAAAATCTTGAAGCCGTCCTTGCGGGTGAGCTGGACCTTCAATCAGAAATATCCAAAAGAGAGAGTCTTGGCAGGCGGGATGAGGCGTTTGTGGCTATCCGTCCTAACCGCGTGGTTGTGGACAATGAAGGTTCCAGCTTTTATACCATCATCGAAGTCTTTTCCTATGATTTTAAGGGGCTACTTTATAAGGTGACAGATGCCATCAGCCATCTGGGTTTGAATATTACGGTGTCAAAGATCGCCACCAAAGTGGATCAGGTGGTGGATATTTTTTATGTCAGAGATGAGAATGAGGCAAAAGTGGATGACCCGGCAGCTGTGGATCAAATTAAAAAAGAAATCCTGGCGATTTTGCCTGTTCCAACAAGTGAATAAATTTACGCAAAAGCGTATTGGGTGTATTTTATCTATATTTTCTAATAGGAGAGGGGAAATGACAAAAAAAAGTATGCTTCTGACAGCTATTCTGATATTATTACCAATTTCATCTGCTTTTGCCGCAGATGTCATCGATTCGGGAGATACCGCCTGGATGATTGTCGCCACCGCGCTTGTCATGATGATGACACCGGCAGGTCTTGCGCTGTTTTATTCCGGCATGTCCCGATATAAAAACTTGTTAAATACATTTGCCATGACATTTGTGTCCTATTGCCTGGGAAGTGTTATCTGGGTGGTTTGGGGCTATACCCTTGCATTCGGCCCGGATCACGGCGGGATGATCGGGGGACTGAATCATTTATTTTTAAACGGGATTGATGCCAACAGTGTGTCCGGTTCCATACCCACCTATGTATTTGTAATGTTCCAGTTAACCTTTGCCGGCATCACGGTTGCTCTGGTTCTCGGATCTATTGTTGACCGGATGAAATTTTCATCATGGGTTGTTTTTGCAACCCTATGGATAACACTGATTTATTGTCCTGTGGCCCACTGGGTTTGGGGCGGCGGCTGGATGGGCGAAATGGGCGCACTGGATTTTGCCGGAGGCAATGTGGTGCACATTAATGCTGGTGTGGCCGGTCTGGTTTTGGCCATGGTGCTGGGAAAAAGAAAAGGATATGGCCGGGAGGCGATGTTCCCGTCCAGTGTTACATTGACCGCACTTGGGGCCGCTTTGTTGTGGTTCGGGTGGTTCGGGTTTAACGCCGGCAGTCAGCTGGCCGCCGACGGTGTGGCTGGTTCGGCATTTTTAGTAACTAATACCTCGGCCGCCATGGGCGCTCTGGCATGGATGTTTGCGGAATGGTTTTTCTCCAAACGACCCACTGTTTTGGGCATTGCATCGGGTGTTGTGGCTGGCCTGGTTGCCATTACACCGGCAGCTGGTTTTGTCAATCTGCAGGCGTCATTGATTATCGGTATGGTTGCCGGGGTGCTGGGTTATTTTAGTGTCTCCACCCTGAAACTGAAATTGGGATATGATGATTCCTTAGATGCCTTTGGCGTGCATGGCCTTTGTGGGATTTGGGGGGCTATTGCCACCGGTTTGTTTGCCTGTCCGGCAATCTCAGGTGCCACCGGACTCTTTTATGGAAACCCTAAGCAGGTGGTGATACAGCTTATATCAATTGTCGCCACGATTGCTTTTTCGGCAGTGGGAACCCTGATAATTGTTTACATAACCAAATTTATTACAGGTGGGTTGAGAGTAGCGCCTGAACAGGAAATCGAAGGGCTTGACAGTGCTCTGCACGGTGAAAGGGCTTTTGAAATTTGATCATTTTTTATTTAATTGTCTAAATAGATTTAATACTTATACAGGAGGTGAGGTGTATTATGAAAAAAATAGAAGCCATTATTAAGCCGTTTAAATTAGATGATGTAAAACAGGCGCTGAGTGATATTGGGCTCCAGGGCATGACAATAACGGAAGTCAAAGGGTACGGGCGTCAAAAAGGCCACAAGGAAATCTATCGCGGTGCCGAATACCTGGTTGATTTTATCCCTAAAATTAAAATTGAAATCGTCATTCCTGCTGATCGGCTGGATGAAGTGCTGGAAACGATCAAGAAATCCGCCAATACCGGGAAAATTGGCGATGGTAAAATATTCGTCATGTCATTGGAAGAAGTCATCCGGGTGCGTACCGGTGAAACAGGTGGGGAAGCAATCTAATCTTGACGGCTTCGTAAAAAGCTTCCAAATAACTCATTCATAAATACTTGAAATGATGGACAAGTTATTTT
>CAZQLG010000254.1:0-4782 GCA_964594105.1 uncultured Desulfococcus sp.
GGGAATACCGTTAATAAGAAAAATGAATTTGAAAACATGCTTTATTGGGACTTAGCAATCTATCAATCGGGGGACAGCATACCTATGTATTATGATAAAAGCGATTAAATTGGTAAGGTCCCCCGATTTCTAATCATTTTAACCGGATTTCACCCGGAAAATTAATCCCTAAAAACAAAAAGGGACTTATAGCCGGATCTATAAGTCCCTAATTTTATTAGTGGTAGGCGGTAATGGATTTGAACCATCGACTTCTACCGTGTGAAGGTAGCACTCTCCCACTGAGTTAACCGCCCGTGTTTTTCTTTTTTAATTCTCCGGGCATCAATTAGTCAAGCGTTATTATCCATGTTTTAATTATCGTCTTTAAGATCGCTGATTAATTTTTCGGAATTTTTATTGTCGGCATTGTTTTCAATAGCATCTTTACTGGCAGTGTCGTTTGCGTCCTTGAAAACAATTTCCTGCTGCCGGCGGTTGCCGGATCTGGTGTCGAATTCGTCAATTTCTTTTAATGACGGCAGGTCTTTTAAATTTTTTAAATCAAAGGTTTCCAGAAATTTTTGGGTGGTGGCATACACCAGCGGGCGCCCGGGAACCTCCCGGCGGCCCAGTACGCGAATGAGTTTTTGTTCCAGAAGAATCCGAATGGAATTTCCGGAATTGACCCCCCGGATATGCTCCATTTCACTGCGAAGCATCGGCTGCCGGTAAGCGATGATGGCCAGTGTTTCCATGGCTGGTTTGCTGAGTTTCGGCGGTTTTGGCTGCAACAGTCGCCGTATCCATTCTTTGTATTCCGGACGTGTTCTGAATTGATAACCGCCGGCAACTTCATGGATTAAAAATCCGCCGTTTTTTAATTCATATTCTTTTTTTAACGCAAGAATCGTTTGTTGGATGTGATCCGTTTCAGCTTCAGGGATGGCATTCTTTAAATGATCCATTGATAACGGGGTGTCTGCGACAAACAGAAGGCTTTCAACGATGTTTTTGATTTTTTCTATTTCCATTGATTAAACTTCCACCTTCCATCTTCCACCTGCTTCTTTATGTATAAAAAAGCCTTAACCCGCTTTTTTGTCCGTTCTGGACAATCCGAACCAGTTTTAGTTTTACGATTTCCAGGATGGCAAGAAAGGTGACCACGATATCGATACGCTCTAATTTTTTCGGCAGCAGCTCAACAAAGGTAATCGTTCCTTTATCTTCTATGGTATTGATGATTTCAGTCATTCTGTCCTTAACCGATACCCGTTCCGGGATAATGCGGATGCCAGCCTTGTCGGATGTTTTATCGAGCAGTTTATGGTATGCGGAAATCAGGTCAAACAGGTCTGTTTTGACGACTTCTTCTTTCGGGTCAATCATAAAGGATGTGTTGCCCGGACGTCTGGTAAAGACATCTTCACCAAGCATCGGCCGTTCGGACAGTTCTTCGGCAACTCCTTTCATCTGGAGATACTCCAGGAGCTGGCCGGCAATCTCCAGTCGCAGATCATCCGCTTCTTCATCTGCCGGATCATTGCTACGTTTCGGCAGCAGCATTCGTGATTTAATGTGCGCAAGGGTTGCCGCCATGACAAGAAAATCACTGGCGACCTCTATGTTTAAAGACTCCATCCATTCAAGGTAAGCCAGAAACTGATCCGTAAGCAATGCAATGGGAATATCATAAATATCCACTTCGTGTTTTTTAATGAGGTGAACCAGAAGGTCCATGGGGCCTTCAAAAATATTGTCCAGTTTTATTTCATAGGTTTGACTCTTCATATTAGGTATAGTGTATTAATAATTCTAAAATCAGATCCAGATGGCAAAGAAAAAAGTTTCAAATTCGAGGCGCACAAATCCTGAGGAGCGAGGCGTACGAATGTACGTTGAGCGACGAAGGATGCAGTGCAACAAAGAATTTGGACTTTTTGCGAAGCCATCATAACTTAATTGCCGCCCGAACTTCTTCCAGCGTTTCTTTGGCAATCCGGCCGGCCTTTTTTTTACCGGCTGCAAGAACGTCATCCACAATTTCAGGATGGTCGTTAAAGTATTGATTTTTTTCCAGGATAGGAGCAAGGGCGTCAATTAGGTTTTTGGCCATTATTTTTTTGCAATCCACACACCCGATTTGAGCGGACCGGCATTTTTCATTAATGGTTGATGTCATTGTGTCCGGTGAGTAAAGCCGGTGGAATTCATATACATTGCAGATATCCGGATTCCCCGGGTCAGACTTGCGCGCCCGCTGGGGATCCGTCACCATCTTTAACACGGTTGCCATAATCGCTTCCGGAGTATCGGAAAGATAAATGGCATTGTCATAACTTTTGCTCATTTTTCGTCGGTCCGTACCGAGAATTTTTGCCATTTCAGTTAAAATAGCTGCCGGCTCCGGAAAAACATTGCCGAAAAGATAGTTGAATCGGCGGGCAATTTCGCGGGTAATCTCAATATGAGGTACCTGGTCGATCCCAACGGGAACACCCTGGGCTTTATATATGATGATATCCGCTGCCTGAAGTACGGGATAACCTAAAAATCCGAATGTCGACAGATCCTTGCTGTTCAGTTGATCAATCTGGTCTTTATAGGTGGGGTTGCGTTCCAGCCAGGGAGTGGGGGTAATCATGGAAAGCAGGAGAAACAGTTCCGCATGTTCCTTAATATGGGATTGGACAAAGAGGGTGCTTTTTTTCGGAGCCAGTCCGGCACTCAGCCAGTCAATGATCATTTGTCGGGTAAATGCGGGAATACCGCTCGTGTCTTCATAGTTGCTGGTTAATGCATGCCAGTCCGCGATAAAGAAAAAGCAGTCATGGCTGTCCTGCAGGCAAATCCAGTTTTTGAGTGCGCCGTGATAATTTTCTAAATGCAGCGCACCGGTGGGACGCATGCCGCTGACGATTCTTTTTTTTTCAGTCATCGTAAGTATTTCTGTAAAATTTTTTTGATAAATCAAGCTCAAGCGCCGAGCAGTAAGTTTATCAAAGGAGTTATAAAAAAAGTAATCAAAAGATCAAGTGAATTTGTTAAAAGGAGCAGAATTAATATCATAAATCCAAACGGCTCAATGCGCGTGAATTTTTGCCTGATGTGCATTGGCAGTAAGACGGTCAGTATCCGCCCGCCGTCAAGGGGCGGGATGGGGATCAGATTAAAAATGGCCAGTACCAGGTTAATCATGATGCTGTAGGCAAATAACTTGAGCAGGAACAGTATGACCGGCTGTAAAATCATGTCTTGCCATAACGGCTGCAGATGAAGGATACCTTGAAACAAGGCCGCCGAGGCAAGCGCAAGCGCAAAATTGGTGATAACGCCCGCCGAAGCGACCCAGAGGGTTCCGGATCGAAAATTTCTCAGATTTGAAAAATTAACCGGAACAGGCTTGGCATATCCGAAAAGAATGGGCGCGCCGGATAATTTCAATATCAGCGGCAGAATAAAAGAGCCGACCATATCCAGATGCCTGACTGGGTTTAAACTGAGCCGGCCGGCATTTTTGGCGGTGGCGTCTCCTAATATAAACGCTACATAACCATGGGCATATTCATGGGCGGTGACGGCAAAAAGAAGCGGCACAATGATACTAATAAATTCGATCAGGTTAAAATTCGTCAACATATTTTTTTAAGAGCTCCAGTTCTTCGTTATGGGTTTTGACAAGTCCGTTTAGTTTTGCATCCATTACCGCAGAAAGTATTTTGCTGTAAACAGGTGAGGGGGGCCGGTCCAATGCCTGAATATCTTTACCGCTCACCGAAAGCCTGACATTCCTGAGATCGGTTACATAATAGGATATATTTTTGATCAAATGCTGGTGGGTTGTGATGGACATAATGTAAAGGAGTAGTTCAATTTTCAGGTCCTTCAGTTTTCGGTATATATCGCTGGCCTTATTCGGCATGGTGACATAGAGCTGATTGAGACGTTCTTCGGCAAACAGCCGTTCTTTGATAAACGTTTTTTGATATTTGGGTGCCAGCTCCAGCCGGGTGCATATTTTTTTGGCATTTTTTTGATCTTTATGCCGCAGCAAAATCATAAAATAAACCGCCCATTTCATATAGGGTTCTTCCGTAAACAGCAGGTCAAACCATGACAGTACTTTTTGAGTTGAATTCAAATAGTCAATTAGTTTTTTATTTAACACAAAAGAAGGGTCGATTACTTTGAGCAGGTTATATTCATTAAGCCGGATCAGGTAGGATGTCGGATTCTCTTCTTTCAGGATATGGCAAAATTCGGAAAAGACCCTGCGTCCTGAGAGCTGCTTGAAAAAATTCATTTTAACGGCATTTCCAATCAGCCCGGAAGTGAGTTTGCCGATGGTAAAGTCAAATCGTTGTTCAAAACGGATGGCGCGAAAGACCCTTGTCGGGTCTTCTACAAAGCTTAGATTGTGGAGAATCCGGATTACTTTTTCTTTAAGATCCCGCTGGGCACCGAAAAAATCAATGAGATGTCCGAACGTATCTGTGTTTAAGGCAACGCAAAGCGTGTTAACGGTAAAGTCCCGCCTGGAAAGGTCCATTTTGATGGAACTCATCTCAACGGTGGGTAATGCTGCCGGCGCATTGTAATATTCCATTCGGGCAGAGGCGACGTCAATTTTAAAGCCATCGGCAAAGATGATAATGGCCGTGCCGAATTTCTCGTAGGCATTTATTCGCGCATCGTACAGCTTGGCAAAATATTTTGCAAACGCGATGCCATTCCCTTCAATCACTATGTCAATATCTTCATTGTGACGATATAAAAACAGGTCACGAACAAAACCGCCCA
>CAZQLG010000255.1:0-4767 GCA_964594105.1 uncultured Desulfococcus sp.
ATATAAGTATATCAAACGATAATTTTTTTTCTTTGCCGCTATTCTTATGCCATATTGCAGAAATTGTTTTTTTATGGAATACATTTAATAATTCATTCCTTTATTCATTCATTAAAAAGGTATTGACATGATACCATCACACAGCAATATTTTAAAAAACCCGCTGGCACTTCCCTGCGGTGTGCCGATCAAAAACCGCTTATGCAAATCAGCCATGAGCGAGAACCTGGCGAGCGTTCACCACACGCCAACGTCTCTTCTCACAAACCTCTACGGGAAATGGGCAGATGGCGGCATCGGATTGTGCATTACCGGCAACATTATGGTGGATGCGAGTGCTTTGGGCGAACCCAGAAATGTCGTTGTTGAAGATGAAAGCATCATGGATGCGCTCCGATCATGGGCAGCATCCGGGACGCAAAACAACACGCACCTCTGGGCCCAGCTCAATCATCCCGGCAAACAGAGCCCCAACACGCTGTCTAAAGAACCGGTGGCCCCTTCCGCAATTCCGTTTTCCGGGGCCCTGCAAAAATTTTTCAACCCGCCCAGAAAACTGGATGAGAATGAAATCATACACCTGATTCAACGATTTGCCAAAGCAGCGGGAATTGTCAAAAAAGCTGGTTTTACAGGCGTTCAGATTCATGGGGCCCATGGGTATCTGGTCAGCCAGTTTTTATCTCCCAACCATAATCAGCGAACCGATGACTGGGGCGGGTCTGCCAAAAATCGCATGCGATTTTTACTGGAAATATACCGGGCCATCCGGAAAACCGTGGGGGAGGAATTCCCCATCGGTGTAAAATTGAATTCATCTGACTTTATGCATGGTGGATTCACCGAAGACGAATCCATTACCGTAGCAGAGTCCTTAGCGGATGAAAGGATTGACCTGATCGAAATTTCCGGCGGCACTTATGAAAGACCGGCGATGACCGGCAGAACCAGCAAGCAAAAGGTCCTGGCATCTGAGGCGTACTTTCTTTCTTATGCAGAAAAAATCCGTCGCCACGTTCAAACGCCCCTGATGGTCACCGGCGGATTTCGGACCTCAAAAGGTATGGCTGAAGCGGTTGCTGAAAAACATATTGACCTGGTCGGCCTGGCCCGGTCGCTGGCCATTGATCCGGAACTGCCAAACAAAATTTTTTCCGGCGACAATTATACCAGCACCGTCAAACCGTTAACTACCGGCATCAAATTAATCGATAAAATGGCACTCCTGGAAGTGACCTGGTATGAACAGCAGCTGGCATACATTGCAAAGGGAAAAAAGCCTAAGCCTGATCAGAGCATATGGTTTTCTTTGGCAAAAACCATGATAGAAAACGGATTTCAGGTTTTTCAGAAACGAAGGGCATAGTATAGACTGGCGGTAGAAGGCTGAAGGTAAAAGGTTTTCTTTTTAATGGGTAGGCCGGATTAGCTCGTTGAGCGTAATCCGGCATTTGTGACAGGAGATTTTCCCCCCAAAAAAACGATTGAAAATTTAAGGAAAAATCAACCATGGCCATTTACCTTGTTCAGCATGGAATCAGTCTTTCCAAAAAAACCGACCCGGATCCGGGACTATCCGACAAAGGCCGACGTGAGGTACAACGCATTGCCAAAGTCGCCGGAGCATACAATATCCTTCCCTCACAAATCAAACACAGTGGGAAAAAACGGGCCCGGGAAACAGCGGAGATTTTAAAAAAAGCACTAAAAGTAAAAAAAAATATAACCCGGATGAAAGGGGCTCAGCCCTTAGATGACGTTATTTCATTTGCACAGGCCCTCGACAGTAATAATGGCCTCATGATTGTCAGTCATCTTCCGTTTCTGGAACATCTGACCGCCTACCTGACCACCGGGAATCCGGATGTTACGGTATTTAAATTTCAAAACAGCGGTATTGTCTGCCTGGACCAACTCCCAAGTCCATACGGATGGGTGATCAAATGGACGTTGATGCCCAATATCACCTGATTTATTAAAAATCCGGGCGATAATAAATTTAAAACTGAACAAACGCTCTTTTTTTTTCGAAATTTATTGATCCGGCGTTTAAAATCTGGCATATATTTTTATTTAAATAATGGAATCATCAATACATATTAATAATAATATATCTAATCATCTTTTTTAGATGATAAGGATATCTGAATATACGCAAGGGAATGGTATGAAGTCGGAGGTTTTACGAACAAAACAAGAAGTCGCTGTTAATATAGATTTACTGGCCGCACTGCTGGCCCGCCTGCAAAAAGACAGTGGGGAAATTCCCTGGAGCGAAGGCGGCAAAACCGATCCATGGGATCATATTGAAGCCGCCATGGGTCTTTGCATCGGCGGTTATATCAATGAAGCCCGTCGGGCATATGAATGGCTGACAAGCATTCAACTGGAAGACGGGAGCTGGTATGCCTCCTATATCGACGGTAAACCACTTGATAAAACACGGGACACAAACATTTCCACCTATATTGCCGTGGGCATATACCATTACTACCTGATAACCAAAGATACTGATTTCTTAAATCGAATGTGGGACACCATCTGCGCGGCCATGGAATTTGCCATCAGCCTCCAGGCACCTACCGGAGAAATCTACTGGGCCAAAAGCCCTGAAATGGAAATCGATCACATGGCCCTGTTGACCGGGTCCAGTTCCATCTACATGAGCCTGAAATGCTCCCTGGCTATTGCAAAAATTCTTGATGAGAAAAAACCAGCGTGGGAGACCGCCAAAACAAAACTGGGACATGCGTTGCGTGACGGCTTACACCTGTTTAACATTACCAAGTCCAGATATTCCATGGACTGGTTTTACCCGGTACTCTCCGGTGCTGTCACCGGCAAAGAAGCCCGCAAACGAATCGATCAGCACTGGAAAAAATTTATTGTTGAAGGCATGGGGATTCGCTGCGTGTCCGATCGTCCATGGGTAACCATTGCCGAGACATCTGAACTGGTGCTGGCCCTCGCGGCCATGGGAAATTTTGAACTCGCTGAAATCGTATTCAACTGGATCAGCGAGCGCACATTTGACGACGGCTCCTACTGGTGCGGATTCACATTTCCGGATATGATTATCTGGCCTGAGGACAAAATCACCTGGACCAACGGCGTTGTCATTATGGCCGCAGATGCGCTCTATAAATTATCCCCTGCCTGCAATTTATTCAGCCATAAATTCTGGGAAACATCAAAACTCGCATAATTCGAATTTCGGATTATGCCGATAAGGTAACTTTTCTTGCGTAGAGATCATCGTCCCTATTACATAAAAAAATTCCACCTAAAATTCCAGGAGCTATATGCCCGGTATTTTATCAAACCGCAATTTGATTACCTTGGAGACGGGTTTACGTTCTTAAACCCTTGGAATATTGAAATTTTCGGCGCCCCCATTAAAGTCGGCAAGCACGCGAATATTATTACCACATCAGACCACAAGGTAAGATTTACGGTCTGGGCCAAACAAAAAGACAAGGGGAAAATCACGATTGGTGATTATTGCCTGATTTGCCCGGGCGTCCGGATTAGTTCCGCAGAAGACATTGTCATTTCAGACAACTGCATGATTGCCAGCAGTGCATATATTACCGACACCGACTGGCACGATATATACAACCGGGTTCACTCCCTTGGAAACCCCGGGGCCGTTCATATCGGTGAAAATGCATGGATCGGCGACAGCGCCATCATCTGCAAAGGGGTGCATATCGGCGAAAACAGTATCGTTGGCGCCGGGTCCGTGGTCATTCATTCCATCCCGCCCAATGTCATTGCTGCAGGAAATCCGGCGAAAATTGTCAAAGCACTTGACCCAAAAATTCCTTTTGTGAAGCGCGCCGAATGGTTTGCTGACCCGGCCATGCTTGCCAATGACATTGACCAACTGGATAAAGACAACTTAACAGGAAATACATTGTTTCACTGGCTGCGGACATTGTTATTTCCAAAAAATACGGATTAATTTCATAATATTAATCAATTTTTAAAAATCACTTTCTTGCAAATTCTTTTCTGATTGCCTATGATTTGCCTTCAGTTACCCATGCCATGAAAAGGAATCACTCCCTATGACCACAATCAATGATATTATACTGATATATTATGAAAACCAGCCCTTTTCCTTTGCCCGGGTGGAAGACATTGCCCCGGACGTCAAAAAAGACTGGTTTCATATTAAACTGCTGCTGCTCCAGCTTCCGCTGGAAACCGTGACCTGGATTTTAAAAGATACGTATATAAATGGTGACGAATTCACCATGGGCGAAAAACAAATGCGGCTTGAAAAAGTCGTGGCCCCGGAAGATGACGATGAAGATGATTTTGTTGATGAAAATCTTTTAAAAACAATAGAACCGGAAACATCAGAAAAGAAACACAGCGGCAGTAAGGTGGTTTCCCTGTCAGATAGAAAACAAAAAAAATAAGATGATCGTTCAACAAACAAACCCATCACTCCACTAAATCCGCGAATGTCTTCTAAAATTGTCATATCCGCCTCCCGGCGCACCGACATCCCCGCATTTTACATGAAATGGTTTATGGATCGGATTGATAAAGGCTTTTTTGAAACCGTCAATCCCTATAATCAGAAAAAAAGTATTGTCCCTGCCACGCCGGACCATGTGCATACCATTGTTTTTTGGTCCAAAGATTTTGCCCGGTTTATTGACGGCGGGTATGGTGAACAACTCCGAAAAAAAGGGTTTCACCTGTTTTTTAATTTTACAATTAACTCAAAAAATTCCTTTCTTGAGCCCAACATTC
>CAZQLG010000256.1:0-4745 GCA_964594105.1 uncultured Desulfococcus sp.
TCGGCCATCGGAGTGTCAGTGAAGGGCAGACAGTCAACGTGATACGGACAGTTTCAGACATGGAGGAACTTCTCAATTGATAGTTTCTGATACCGCAGTTAAAAACCGGGTGAGTGTCGCCATCCTGGCGATCATTATTCTTTTTATGGGGGGGTACTGTTACCAGGAAATTCCCAGAGAAGATGAACCCGACATTACCATACCCCATGTATTTGTTTCAACCATATACAAAGGTGTTGCCGCGTCTGATATTGAAACAGCCATCACCATCCAGATTGAAAAAAAATTAAAAGGGCTGGAGCGGGTGAAAAATATCAAGTCCGTCAGTTCCGAAGGGGTTTCCAGCATAGACATCGAATTTATCCCGGGCACGAATATTGAGGATGTGCTTCAGGAGGTCAAAGATAAAGTTGATGAAGCCAAACGGGAATTGCCCACGGATCTTGAGGATGATCCGGCGGTTTTTGAGGTTAACCTGTCCGAACTGCCTATTGTTGTGTATTCTTTGTCCGGTACCTGCGGCATGGTGGCATTGAAACAAATCGCGGATGATCTGGAAGAAGATATCGAATCCATTGTCGGGGTTCTTGAAGTGGATATCACCGGCGGCCAGGAACGGGAGATCATCATCGAGGTGGACCCGGACAAGCTGGCGTATTACCGGGTTCCCATTACCTCTTTTCAGCAGGTGGTGGCTGGTGAAAACACCAATACCTCCGGCGGCACCATTACCCTGGGCGACGGTCGTTTCCAGGTGCGGGTGCCCGGTGAATTCGTCACCCCTGATGAGATTTACGGGCTGGTGGTCACCAGTTTTAACGGCCGGCCCGTGTACTTAAAAGATCTGGCAACCGTGGTTGACGGATTTAAGGAAGAAGACAGCCGGTCACGATTAGATGGCCGGGATGCGGTCAATATCGCGGTAAAAAAGCGCGCCGGTGAGAACATCATTGAAATTGTGGATGCCGTGGACCGGCTGATCGAAGAGCAGAAGCCGGGGTGGCCGTCGGGCACTGGGATTACCAAGCTCATGAACAAGGCCAAGGGTATCCGACTGATGCTGGCGGATCTGGAAAACAATATCCTGTCCGGCCTGCTTCTGGTGGTCATTGTGCTGCTGTTTGCTTTAGGAACCCGCAATGCGATTCTGGTCGGTGTGGCGATTCCTTTTTCCATGTTTTTGTCATTTATCGTGATTTATGCCATGGGCATTACGTTAAATGTCGTGGTGCTGTTTTCCCTGACCCTTGCCCTGGGCATGCTGGTGGATAATGCGATTGTGATTGTCGAAAATATCTATCGGTATATGGAGCAGGGCGTACCGCGCATTGATGCGGCCATGCGGGCAACTTCCGAGGTGGCCTACCCGGTCATCGGGTCTACCTTAACGACGCTTGCGGCATTTTTCCCCATGATTTTTTGGCCCGGTATCATGGGCGAGTTCATGAAGTATTTGCCCATCACTTTGATCATCACATTGACTTCCAGTTTGTTTGTGGCAATGGTGATCAACCCGGCTCTGGCGGCGTTTTTTATGAAAGTTAAAAACAGCCCGGATATGGCTGGGCAGACGGAAGGGCGAGGTGCTGAAGCGATCCTGGCGGCCGGTGAACAACCCATTGTCATTAAAGGAAACGTGCTCAAAACTTACCAGCAGGTCCTGGTGTATTGTCTGCAGCATCGTTTTATGATTGTCACATCCTCGTTTTTGTTTCTGATCATTTTAATGCAGATCTGGAAGCTGGTGATCGGGCTTGAAAAACCGGTGGAATTTTTTCCGAGCCTTGATCCCAAAAGTGCGTATGTGAATGTGGATCCACCGGAAGGCGCGGATATTGATTATATGGATCGGGTCATCAAAAAGATTGAACTGGCGGTTAATAATTATGATCTGAAAACAGAGGCAGAGGATGACCCGCTTCTCTCCTATGACGAGCATTACAGCCGTTCATATGCACTGCAAAAACATGAAAAGAGCAATGGGGAAATTTTTGACGGGCCAACGGATATTAACAATATTGAACATATTTATGCCACAGCAAAGAAAAAAGCCGGTAGTTCACTGTTTTCAGAATACTCGGACAATCGTCTGGGCATTCAGTTCGTTGATTTTGAGGACCGCAAATCACCGTCTGCCAACGATGTTGAGCTGATTCGCGAGCGGATAAAGGATATCCCGGGGGCCAGGATTACGGTGGCGGAAGAAAAGGGCGGGCCCCCGACTGGCGCACCCATCAATATTGAGATTTCCGGTGATGATTTGCGGATGCTGGGGGAAATTGCACGGCAGGTCCGGGGGGTTGTTTCAAAAATTCCATTTGTAAAGGATGTGAAAGATGATTACATGGACGCGCTGCCGTCCGTGCAGATTGATATTGACCGGCAGAAGGCCGCTATGTTCGGACTGTCCACCAACCTGATCGGGTTTGCGTTAAAGACGGCTTATAACGGCTTAAATGTTTCCACTTATCGCGAAGCCGGGGAAGATTATGATATTACGGTAAAATTTACGGAAGATGACCGGAAGGTCACGGACGTACTTCGTAAAATGATGATCGCCTCGCCAGTGGGGCAGCTGGTTCCGCTGACTACCCTTGCCACCATCAAGTATGCGGGCAGTATCGGGGACATCAACCGGATCAACCATGAACGGGTGGTGACCGTCAAAGCGGAGGTGGATGAAACAAAAGTTCCGGGCTCAGTTGCCAAAATGCAGGCGGAACAATTGTTAACGGATTTTACACTCCCGCCGGGAATCGGTATGAAATTTACCGGCCAGCATGAACACGAGCAGGAGTCTAAAGCGTTTTTGTCAAAAGCGTTTATGATTGCGATTTTTCTGATTTTCCTGATCCTGGTCACGATATTCAATTCGGTCAGTCAGCCGCTGATCATATTAACGTCCGTTATATTGTCTTTAGGCGGCGTATATCTGGGCTTGACGGTCATGCGGTATCCGTTTGGGATCATCATGTCCGGAGTGGGTGTGATCTCTCTGGCCGGAGTGGTGGTCAATAATGCGATTGTATTAATAGATTATGTAAATAAGTTAAGGGCTAAAGGGATGGACCTGCATGATGCCATTATTTCCGGCGGCGCCACTCGGTTAAGGCCTGTCATGCTGACCGCTATTACCACGGTTTTGGGTCTGATTCCCATGGCAACCGGGGTTTCCATCAATTTCAGGGGATTTACAGTCTCGTTGGTCAGTGAAACATCCCAGTACTGGAAGTCCATGTCCATTGTGGTAATTTTCGGTCTGATGCTTGCTACGGTACTGACCCTGGTTGTGGTGCCCACGCTCTATTCTTTATTTGCCGAAGCACCGGAATCTATAAAATCAAAATACTTAGTGGCTAAAAAATGGTACTGGAAGCCGTTTGGAAAGGCGGAAGCGTGATAGCGTCGTTAAAAGTCTTATTTACTGCTTGCAGCGGTTTTTCAGCAAGATACGGCTTGTATAATTTCGAGCTTTAAAAACCACGATGCCTCGCCAATTTTGTGTGAATGGTGAAACTTTTAAAATCAATCTTTTTGTGTTTTACTGGACCGTCAAGCTGATGGTCCAGAAAAACACATTGTATGCAGCAGTGCGGTGCTGTTATCAAAAAAAAAATTCGATAAAGCCGGGCGAATTTCTTATCCGGCAATAGTGAGGCTCTCGTAAAAAGTATCCAGATGGCTAAGATAAAAGTTCCATATGCAAGGCGTAGAGATTTTTCAGACAAGAAATGATACATGTAGTATATTGAGTGGCTGAAAAATTGCTACAACGCAGTAGATGGGACTTTTTGCGACGCCATCAATAGTGACGTTCAATATGTCAGAAATGGAATCTCGGCCTTCAATTTTACTATTTCACCGGCAATTAAGAAGTTATCTGAAAATCCGAATTCTGCATTAATTTCGTGTTTGTTGGATTCACTTATATGATTCTTAAAAAATCTTGACAGGCCATATTCTGTATTGTAAAAGCGGAATGAACGTTCATTCCGCTTGGAAAGGAAGTTAACAATGACAAAGCAGAAAAAAAGAGAAAAGATTATTCTTACGGCAATGGACCTGATAGCGAAGCAGGGGTTTCATGGTGCGCCGATGTCTATGATTGCTGAAAAAGCTGGGGTCGGCATTGGCACGATATACCGCTATTTTGAAAATCGGGATGTTCTGATCAAGAGTATTTACAAGGAAAATGAAGAAAGACTGGTGGCTTTTTTACTGGAAAAATATCCTTATGGCCAGCCGGTGAGGGAGTGTTTTTTTCATATCGGAACCGGAGTGATGGAATATTTTCTCCAGAATTCCATGGATTTTAAATATATCGAGCAGTTTCAAAATTCTCCTTATGGCGAGGCCCATCGCAGAAACAGGATCTTCGCATCCGCCGGCCAGCCGGATATATTTATGGAATTATATGAAAAAGGCGCGGCTCAGCAGGTGCTCAAAAAGTTACCCCCGGCGGTTTTTTTTAACCTGGCGTTTGCACCGATTATCTGGTCGGTGCGGGATCATATTCTGGGGATGGTACAACTGGATATGTCTCTTGCGCGGCTGATTGTCGCATCATGCTGGGACAGTGTAAAAATATAATTGACGGCTTTGTAAACAAATTAAATCAAAAGGTGCCCACATGCAGAAAATTTCAAAAATTCGAATAATAGTCCTTTTTATGTCCGTCTGGGCAGCGCTTGTGTTGACGGGTTGTGATAAGCTCGACAAATTAATCCATCCGGCAACCGGACCGG
>CAZQLG010000257.1:0-4721 GCA_964594105.1 uncultured Desulfococcus sp.
AAATTAAGTTTCTAAATGTTCTTACAATCTGTTAAAAAGGCATGGCCGGTCAGCCGGCCATGCCTTTTTTTATCCACCAAAACACCCTGGCTTAGATTAAATTCCCCTGTTAAATTCCCCTTGATTAATCGCTAATATTACTATATTTAAAAAGTTTATCATACAAAATTAATAAGGGGCAAACTGATGACCGAAACTGGATTTCTTAATGACAACCATGAAACGATTCAATACTTAAAAAAAATTCCCGCACTTGAATGTTTTAACGAACAAGACCTTGACACCTTTATGCGGTTTAGCGAAGTCAGGACGTATAAAGAAAATGAAATCATTATTGAAGAAGACAGTCTGGATGACCGGGTTTTTTACCTGATCTCTGGGAAAGCAAAGGTCATGAAAAAAGGCCGGGAACTGATTATCCTGCGCCGTACCGGCGATGTTTTCGGAGAAATCGGTGTTGTTACCGGCATTGCAAGATCTGCATCCGTATATGCCGCCAGCCCGACCACCTGCCTGATTGTTCACACGTCACAAATTGACACCCTGGATGAAAAAAACCGGTTAACATTTAAATACGTCCTCTACAGAGGCTTTGCAGAAATTCTGGCCAACCGGCTAAAAAAAACCACCGAAGAACTGATGGACGCAAAAATCAAAATTTCAACAACAAAATAAATATTTACAATATTTCCAACAACCTCTCATGAATATTGTCAAACCCCCCATTTGACATCACCAGCACCACATCTCCGGCTTGCGCTGATGCTCCCACAAAATCAATAATGGCATCCGTATCCGGAAAATAAGCAGCATCCATTCCTTTTATTTTGAGATCCTCAACCAGCTTTTCCGAAGAAAACCGACAGTTTTCAGGAATCTTTTCAAGCAACGGCGGTTTTCTGATACAGACCCTATCCGCCAGATCAAATGCTTTGGCATATTCATCCTGAAAAATATCGCGCATACTGGTATTGGTCCTGGGTTCAAACACGGCAATCAAATGGCCATCCGGATAAAAAGGGCGAATCGCTTTGATGGTTTCTTTCACGGCCGTGGGGTGATGGGCAAAATCATCGATCACGGTCACACTATTTTTAACCCCGCGAACTTCCTGGCGGCGCTTTACGCCGGTAAATGTTTCAAATGCCTTTGCAATCACATCCGATGAAATCCCCAGCTGCCAGGCTGCCGCAATTGCCGCAAGGGCATTGAACCGATTGTGCGCGCCAGGCAGTCTTATCTTAAATTCTCCGAACATCTGACCATTTTGCGATACGTTAAAACAGTTCCAGGGCGGTTTTACATAGGCGCTTTCAATCCGCCATTGAGATCCGAGGCGCTGTCCATATCGTTGTGTATTAATACTTTTTCCGGCCAGCAGGTCATCAATGTTTTCATCCTGATCATAGGCGATCAGGGTCTTCTGATCTGAAAACTTATTGATAAATCGGCCAAATGCTTTTTTTACATGGGCCAAGTCGTTGAAAATATCTGCATGATCAAATTCGACACTGGTTAATATGGCAACATAGGGATCAAAGTGTAAAAATTTGGATTGCTTGTCAAAAAAGGCGGTATCATATTCATCACCCTCAATCACCACATATCCGCCATTTCCCAGCCGGTAGTTACCGTCAAAATCAAGCAGGATGCCGCCGATCATAAATGAGGGATCCAGACCGGCCACATATAAAATCCAAGCCAGCATAGATGACGTGGTGGTTTTGCCGTGGGTGCCGGTGACCAGCAATGATTTCTTGTCGGCCACAACAAAATGATTCAGCGCCTGCGGCATAGAGCAGAAATTCAATCCCATTTCACGCATCTTTTCCGCTTCGGGATTATCTTTTCGGACGGCATTGCCGACCACCACAAGATCCGGGCCGTATTCCAGATTTTGCGCGTCAAAACCCTTGAAAATAGAAACACCCTTGCCCAGCAAAAACGTGCTCATGGGCGGATACACATTGGCATCGGAACCGGTCACCGCATAGCCGAGATCTTTGAGCATACAGGCCAATGCCCCCATCCCGGTCCCGCAAACAGCAATCAGATGAATGCTTTTCACATTATCCGGTATTGAATTGGCAGCAGACATAGGGTCGCCTATTATCCCTTATCGTTTAGTTTAATTTTTTTCCGGGCTTATTGAAAAGCTACTCTTTATTCAGTTCGGCTAACACCGCTTTTGCCGCAAAAATAGTGTTATCAATATCCTGATCCGAATGTGCGGCAGAAACAAACAGGGTCTCAAACTGGGACGGCGCCAGATATATCCCCCGTTCAAGCATCTTCCGGTAATATGCGGCAAACTTGTCCAGGTCTGATGTTTTGGCATCTTCAAAATTTGCCACCGGCGGATCTGTAAGAAACAGACCAACCATCGATCCCACTCGGTTGATCACTGCTTTTGTTCCGGTATTTACTGCCGCCTGTTCAAGCCCTTGCGCCAGACGTGATGAAGATTTCTCCAAAGCTTCATAAAATCCCGGTTTTTTAATTTCTTTAAGTGTGGCAATTCCGGCAGCCATGGCAAGGGGATTGCCTGAAAGCGTTCCGGCCTGATACACCGGACCCTCCGGCGCTACCTGGGACATAATATCTTTCCTGCCGCCATACGCACCCACGGGTAGCCCCCCGCCAACAATTTTTCCAAAACAGGACATGTCCGGATCAATACCGTATAGTACCTGAGCGCCGCCGGAAGAGACCCGGAATCCGCTCATCACCTCATCAAAGATCAACAAGATACCATGTTTGGCGGTTTCTTTCCGCAATGTTTCAAGGAATCCTTTTGCAGACGGCACCAACCCCATATTTCCGGCCACCGGTTCAACAATGACAGCGGCAATCGAATCACCGGATTTATCCATCACGGATGTAAATGTTTCTATGTCATTGTAAGGCAATGACATCGTGTGTTTAATGACATCTTCCGGGACCCCGGGGCTTCCGGCAATACCCAGCGTCGCCACACCGGACCCGGCGGCGACCAAAAACGAATCCGCATGTCCATGATAACATCCATCAAATTTTACAATGGTATTCCTGCCGGTAACCCCACGGGCCAACCGAATGGCGCTCATGGTGGCTTCGGTTCCGGAATTAACCATACGAACTTTTTCGATTGAGGGCACCGCTTGAATAATCAGTTCCGCAAGCTCAACCTCCAGGTCCACCGGCGCACCAAAACTGGTTCCCCGTTTTAAAACCTGTTCCAAGGCGCTTATTACCGACGGATGAGAGTGACCCAGAATCATCGGGCCCCATGAACCGATATAATCAATATATTCATTCCCATCCGCATCGATCAGCTTTGATCCGGCAGCCTTTTCGATGAATACCGGGTCTGTCCCCACGGACCGGCAGGCCCGGACCGGACTATTAACACCTCCGGGAATCATGGATTTGGCCTTTTCAAACAGATCGCGGGATTTTTGATATGATTTCATACTTTCTTCCTCCTATATTGATGCTCTCGTAAAAAGTATCCAGATGGCTAAGTTAAAAGTTCCACCAATACCATAAAATATGGCAAGGCGTAGTGATTTTTCAGACAAGAAATCATACATGTAGTATCTTGAGTGGCTGAAAAATTGCTACAACGCAGTAGATGGGACTTTTTACGACGCCATCATATTAAGCCCAATAAAACTGGTTGACTTGTTAATCTTTTTAGCGGTAGTCACGATAACAGAGGGGGCCCTTGTGGTCAAGGGGCTGTTTGACAGAACGCATATATTTTATCCGGTTAAATCATGGCCATAACCCGACAAAAACAAATTAAACAGTTTGCAAAATTTTCCGAATACGTGCTTGCCCGGCACCCGGATGAATTGGGTCTGGTTTTGGATGAAAACGGGTATATCAAAATCAAGGAATTTATCCAGGCCGTCACCGAAACAGATGGCTGGCGGCATGTTCGCAACAGCCATATCAATGATATGATGCTGATGCTTAATAACCCGCCTATTGAAATTGACGATAAACGCATCCGGGCCAAAGACCGGAGCCGGCTGCGTCCTTCTATTGTATGTGATACCCCCCCAAAACATTTATATGCCTGCATCAAGCATAAATCGTATCTGTCTGTTCTGGATAATGGCGTTCACCCGACGGCGCATGCCAGTATCATTTGCTGTAAAGACCGGGAAATGGCAGAAAAAATCGGCAGGCGAAGGGACAATCAGCCCATTGTATTGACTGTACATGCCCGGAAAATGGTGGACCAGGGCATGGCATTTCATCATGCCGGAGATCTGCTGTACCTGACAAACATTATTCCCGCAGACTGTTTTACCGGGCCCACTCTGCCAAAAGAATTGCCGGCAGTTAAAAAACCAACGAAAAAAAAAGATGCAATCAACGCTTATCAAAAACAAGCTCAGGCCGGGTCCTTTTCGCTATCAATAACGACAACTGAAAAAAAATCAAAAAGTAAAAAGAAACAGAAAGATTCAAGCTGGAAAAACAATAAAAAAAGAATCAGAAAAGAAAAAAAATACGCCTGGCCGGATCAGTAATCGTCATTATTATCTGACGAAGTGCCTTAAAATAATTATACATATTTTATCAATAAAATAATTTGACATTCAAAACACAAATTGTTATTTGAATATGTTTTAATTCATCAAAGATATGGGCCGTTAGCTCAACTAGGCAGAGCACCTGACTCTTAATCAGTAGGTTCTCGGTTCGATTCCGAGACGGCCCACCAATAA
>CAZQLG010000258.1:0-4711 GCA_964594105.1 uncultured Desulfococcus sp.
CCTTGATGTCAACCCCAAAAATATTTTAACGCCTGTCATTATTGTAAAGATTGCATTAAATCATATAAACCAACGTTTCGCTTGAAAAAAAACGGATAATGACATATTATTATAAAAATTTGCAACATACCATAAAAACCATACTTCAAGGCTGTTAAGCGTTAATGAAGAAGAAGGCTTATATAATTTTTACTCTTGACGACCAACACTATGCATTATCAGTTAAATCCGTCAAAAATGTTATCCGGGCGACAGCTCTGACCTATTTATCCGAGGCACCGGATCTGGTTCTCGGCCTGTTGAATCTGGGGGGGGATTTTATTCCGGTCATCAATATCCGGGAGCAATTTGCGCTGCCGCCAAAAAATATTCAGGTCTCAAACAGAATTATCCTTGCCGAGGCTTCATCGTACACTGTTGCGTTTATTGCTGATTCTGTTGAAGATGTTGTGGCGTTGAAACAGGAACCGTTGGATCAATCCGTTGATATTTTCCCTGGTATGGAAAAATTCCTTGCAGGAATTTCCAGATACCACGGACACACTGTTCTGATTTATGATATTGACACCCTGTTCCCGGAACAAATGGTAAAACATATAACCGAAGAATTGAATCAGATCGAAGCGCCTGTATGATAAAAGATATTCCAAAAAATATGCTCAAAGAGCTGAGCAGCTTAATAACAAGTCATACGGGCCTTTATTTCCCTGAAAAAAAATGGAATACATTAAGCAAAGGGATTCAATCCGTCATTTCTGACCTTGATACGGATATTCACCAGCTGTTGCAAAGCCTTCATTCTTCACCCGCCCAAAAAATGATAGACGCTTTAACAACCCGCCTGACCATCGGCGAAACGTATTTTTTGCGTGACAAAAATTTTTTCCAGATATTGCAGGACCATATTCTTCGGGGGATTATCGAACATCCGAAAAAAGAAACAAAGAAAATTAATTTCTTGAGTGCCGCCTGTGCAACCGGTGAAGAGCCCTATTCCATTGCCATATTAATCGATCAAATGTCGCTTGTATTAAAAGGCTGGGACATTACAATCATTGGTTCAGATATCAACCCGGTTGCGCTGAATAATGCAAGGAAAGGTATTTATTCCAACTGGTCCATGAGAGGAACGCCTGAAAAAATCATCAAAAAATATTTTACTCCGACGACCAAAAACTATTTCAAGATTGCACCACATATCAGACAAATGGTCCATTTCCGTCAATTGAACCTTATGGCGGATAATTACCCGGCAGCCCTTAATTTCTATGAATCCATGGATATTATTTTATGCCGGAATGTTCTCATGTATTTTAATCAACAGAGCAGAAACAGCGCAATCCAAAAGCTATCGAAATTAATAGTTAAAAACGGATGGCTGATTACCGGCCCGGCAGAGTCAGGATTTGTTAATCTTCCCGAATTTACATCCGTCAGGTTTCCCAATGCCCAATACTACAGAAAAGGTTCCCCACGAAAAAACATCGATGATTTGAAACCGGCCCGGACCAGTCGGAAAAAACATAGCATCCGCGCCACCATGCGTACTCATTCAAAAAAAAATACCACAGACAAAAAATTCCTACGTCGACAGACAGACCGGTTGATTTCAAAACCCCCTGAAAAGCCGCCATATGATATGTATCAGGAAGCAGTCAATGATTATAACCGGGGAGACTACTTGCAATCAGTAAAAAAGCTGTTAACGCTTGTATCAAAAGGACAAAATAACAATAATTCTTTTTTAATGAAAACAGAATCAATGATACTTCTGGCAAAATCATATGCAAATATCAATGAGCTTGAGCAAGCCGAAACCTGGTGTAAAAAAGCAATTGATACGGAAAAACTAAACCCTGGACTATATTATCTGTTATCCACAATTTTTCAATCTGCCGAAAATATTGACGCATCCATGAAATCACTGAAGCAGTCGATTTACCTTGACCCTGATTTTATCATGGCTCATTTTACATTAGGCATGCTGCTGCTTCAAAAAAATATGCCGGTTAAGAGCAGAAAAAGTATGCATAATGCATTATCATTACTGGAACAAACGGATACGGAAGAAATCCTGCCTTATTCTGAAGGCATAGCGGCCGGAAGATTGATTGAAACAATAAAAGCAATAAACGCAAATTAAAAGATGACAACCATCCCCTCACAAAACGATCCAATGACTGAGCAAATACTAAAAAACCGTGCGCAAAGACTGGCAGAGCAGACATCTAAGGACAATACATACTTAACCCAAACAACTGTGGTTGAATTTCGGATTGCCCATGAAATTTATGCATTGCCATTAAAGCGGATCAGAATCGTTCATCCTTTAAAAAGCCTGACATTTATCCCCGGAACACCTGATTTTATCAGGGGTGTCATCAATTTACGAGGAGAAATCATCTCTGTTGTCGATCTAAAAATCTTTTTTGACCTTCCGGATCAGGAATTTACGAACCTATCACAGGTCATTATTTTAACATCCGATGTAATGGAATTTGGAATTCTGGCAGATGAGATTCTGGGGGTTACGGAAATATCAAAAAATGATATCCACCCATCACTACCAACACTCACCGGTATCCGGGCCGATTACCTCAAAGGAATTACCGAAAACGGCATCGTTGTGCTTGATGATGAAAAACTGCTAACAGATAAAAAAATGTGCATCAACTTATAATTTTAAAATAAAATATTTATCGTAATGTTTCTGACACGGCAGGAGGAGAATAAATATGTTCCGGTCCATATCTAAAAGCATCATGGCCAAACTGATCGTCCAATTCTTTATAGTGGGTTTAATACCGCTCATTGGAATGGGCGCACTGACTTACTATTTATCCAAGGACGCAATGGCGAAAGAAGTGTTTCATCACATTGCTTCCGTTAACAGCATTAAAAAAGTGCAGACCCTTGAATTTTTAAAAGATCGCATGGAAAACCTCACCCTGCTTTCAAGAACCCGGCATATCCGGACCATGCTGAACAACAAAACATATCAGGAAATGAGTCCCATTTTTGAATATTACATGAAAGTCTTTGGTTACAGCGATATCATATTGCTCAACAAAGAAGGGCAAACGCTGTATTCAGCCGCAAACAACATGGAATATGACATTAACAGCGACATTACAGTGGAAACAGAAGTCGCAACCAGGGACCTCTGGGAAAAAATCATTAAAACCGAGATACCGTCAATGACGGATATCATTAGATATCAGTCAAACACTGCGCCGGCGCTTTTTATGGGTGCCCCGGTCCTTGCGGATACCGGAGAAATGAATGCTGTTTTAATATGCCAGGTAAATGCCACACGTGTTAATGCTTTAATCTCGGAACAAACCGGAAGCGGCAAGTCCCGCGACACATATATTGTCGGAGCGGACCTCTTGATGCGTTCAAGCGGCAAAATTATAGGAAACGACGCCATATTAAAACAGAAAATGGATACCCGGGCAGCAAGGCAGGCATTTAAAAATAAAGTCGGCACTGAAAAAGGATATGATTACCGGGACATTAAAGTATTAAGCGCATACGCGAACCTGGGCTTAAAAGAAAAAATCGGCACTGATTTTGACTGGGCGATTATTACCAAAATTAATGAAGATGAAGCATTGGCCCTGCTGGATCATTTAAAAATGAATATATTCTGGGGAATGCTGGTATTAATAATTCTCGTTGGGGCACTTGGTTTTATGCAATCCAAAATGATCGCGAAACCGATAAATGAACTGTCATACCGAATTAACATGCTAAATGAAGGTGATTTTACAGCAGAAGTCCCCTTAACCCACCCCAACCGATCAGATGAAATCGGACTTTTATTAAAAACATTCAATGACGGAAGCAAGAAATTCCGAAAACAAATGAAAAGCCTTCTGGATTCCACAAACCTTTTGGTCGCATCTATCACACGTATATCTACCACCGCTTCTCAGCTCGCAACCAGCGCTTCCGAAACATCCAGCTCAATCAGTGAAGTCACCACCACAGCAGAAGAAGTTAAACAGACATCAGAGGTGGCGAGTGAGAAAGCAGACTATGTTGCCAGAAGCGCTGATTCCACCACCCGGATATCCGATGCCGGTAAACAGGCAACAGACAATACGATGATCGGTATTGAACGTATACGTGAAGAGATGAATCATATTGCCGAAAGTACCGTTCAGATGAGCAGTCAAACCAAAAGTATCGAAGACATTATCAACACCGTTTCAGATTTTGCCGACCAGTCAAATATACTTTCCGTGAATGCGGCCATTGAAGCGGCAAAAGCCGGAGAACATGGAAAAGGATTTTCGGTTGTTGCCCAGGAGATTAAAACATTGGCCAAGCAATCCAAAGAGGCAACCAACCAGGTCCGGGAAATCCTGGAAGATATCCAGAAGGCAACCAGTACAGCCGTTATGGCAACGGAACGAGGCACAAAAACGGTTGCCGAAGCCGTTGAACTTTCCGAACAGGCCGGCGATGCGATAGACAGGCTGTCTGCCAGGGTAACGGAATCCTCGGAAGCAGCCATGCAAATCACTGCGTCAAGCCAGCAGCAATTATCCGGCATGGATCAGCTCGCACAGGCAATGGAAAGTATCAATGATGCCACACAACAAAATCTTGACGGCGTCAAACAGCTGGAAGACGCAATTAAAGGTCTTGAAGAAATGGCCCAGACAATGAAATCGATTACTTCCACTTATAAAATTTAAAGTAA
>CAZQLG010000259.1:0-4682 GCA_964594105.1 uncultured Desulfococcus sp.
TGGATGCAAACCCGAAAGCCAAAGCCCTTATTGAGGTGTATGCTAAAGAACTGACAAATATTTAATCCTTTTATTTTAATATTTTAAATAGAATCCATGGACATCAAACAAAGATTTCACCTCATCCTTTTTGCCGTATTCAATGTCTTTATTATTGGTAGCGTTGGTTATTATACCATTTTTTCCGGCGACCAAACACTGCTTGATTGCGCATACATGACGGTCATCTCATTGACAACTGTCGGTTATGGTGAAGTCATCCAGATCACCGGCAACCCTGTCGCCCAGATTTTCACCATGTTTCTCATTACATTCGGAATGGGAATTATCCTTTACGGCATCAGCACGCTTACCGCCATTCTGATTGAAGGCGAATTGTCAGATATTTTAAGGAAAAATAAAATGAAAAAAACAATCATGAAACTTTCCGGCCATTATATTCTGTGCGGTGGCGGGGAAACGGGCCGCCCCCTGCTCAGTGAACTCATTAAAAACCATGAGCCCGTCGTCTTGATTGAAACGGAAAAAACGCTCATTGACCGGAGTATCAGCATCATTCCGGACCTTCTCTATATTGAAGGAGACGCCACAGAGGACCAGAACCTGATTAATGCGGGGATTGAAAAAGCGGCCGGAATCATCATCTCCCTGCCGTCGGACAAAGACAACCTCTACATTACCATGACCGCCCGAATGCTGAACACGAACATCCGAATTATTTCCCGGGTAACCAATCAGAAGATTGAACCAAAACTCAGAAAAGCCGGGGCGGACGGGGTCGTCTCTCCAAACTTTATTGGTGCCCTGCGAATGGCATCAGAAATGATCCGCCCAACGGCTGTCGACTTTCTTGATCAGATGCTCCGAAGCGGTGACGGGAACCTGCGAATCCATGATTTAAAAATTTCAGACCAGTCCGACTTCAGCGGAAAAACACTGATGGCATCCAACTTAAAAAACAGATTTAATTTACTCGTACTGGGCACAAAAACGCCGGATGGCGAAATCACTTTTAACCCGCCACCGGATTACCGGCTGAAACAGGGAACAACCTTGATCCTAATGGGGGACATTAAAAACATCCAAAACGCCCGGAAGATGATATAAAACCCATCGCAATGAAATAAAAAAATCCCCAGAAAACATTAAAATATCCGTACCCGTTCACAGGGGTACAACTGGCTGATGCGCCCCCAACCAATGAACGGTAAGCCTTCACAGGGTGCCGCAGATGTGAGACGCCGAGCGCATAGACGTACTGTAGTACTTCAAGTGGTCGGCAACAAAGCAGATGCGGTGCCCTGTGAAGGCTTACAAATATTCTAAAACCCTGATGACCAGAATATCTCAACGCTGTAAACATCGGATTTTGATTGGGGCTGGTACAGGTTAAGCTCTCCGGATGACACCGCATCCGACCGGTCAAACCGAAAGGCATCATAGGAAACCCTGGCACCCCATTGTTTCCAGCGAAACCCGATATTGCCGAATCCGGAAAAATCCTGCTCCGGCTCAAGGCTTGCGCCGGGACTGTCGGACGCAAAAAAACTGGCCTCATTTCTGGCATAGATGGGCAGTTTCAGACCGGCTTCTATAAAAACCGCCAGTGCTTCTGTTAACGGATACTCCGCACCGAGTCCCACCCGTCCGTAAACACATCCCCACCATTCCCGGGCACCTCTCACCGAATGTCCGTCACTGGTTTTGGTATCATCCAGATCCCGGAGCCAGAGTTGTCCCCCAAGTCCTGCAAAAGATTTCAGCCACAGCCCTGAATCCAACCGGTACCCCGGGACCACATCAACGTAAAACTTTGTACCAACATACAGTACATCAGTCTTTACCGGTATATCCGTCCACGTCCGCCCGTCATAATCCACCTGACCGATAAAAAAATCAATGCCGGTTCGCCATCCGATCATATTCTTTGTCGATTCAATGTCACAGGTTAAGCCATAAAGATTGCCAGTTTCCTCCAAAACCTTATTGCGGTTATCCGTGTATTCAGCCCATTTATAATCCTGAATCAAAACGCCGATGTCGACCCGCAATTTATTTTTTGAAGAATTTTCCGCTCCCATCGAATCAAAAGGAATCAGCACGGCTAAGATAATAACCAGCAGAATTTTTCTGCATTTTTCAGGTTTCACACAGGCCTCATTTGTAAAAAAAATTGGAAGTGCGTCAGCCGGTTATACCTCTGTGAACGGTTACAAACATAGTATATCGCACGGTAATTTGGCAAAAAATAGCTTAAAAATTAATGACATACGTTGGTTTGCAGGTCAATTCGCTTTGTTTTAAAGACCGCGCATTTGTTCTCTGCGAAGTGCCCCCCGATCCCGTGTTTCAAGAACCGCATTCACTGCTGCCAGCATTTTTGACTTGTCTTTTTGAAGCATGCCGCTGACCGGCAAATAATTGGACGCATGAACCCCGACGAATTTAACATTGTCTATGGTAATATTTTCAAAGATCAGCTTCATTTCTTCAAGGGTATCAACCGGGTCCGGGAGTTCAAATTCCCCTTTCTGCACCTTGTTATACAAGACCGTGCCGGGCACCGGCGTGGTGGTCAATGCCGCGAGGTAACGCGGTTTCATTTTATTGGTGATCTCGGCCGTGGCAATAGCGTGTTCACGAGCCCGCTCCCCTTTGCCAGCGATTCCCAGCAGCACCATGGAAGACAGGTTAATGCCTGAATTCACCAGGTTCTGACCGGCTTCAAGCATCTGGGCGGCGGTCACCCCTTTTTTAATTTCTGCAAGCACACGGTCATCGCCGGACTCCACGCCCAAATAGGCCTTGGTCAACCCGGCAGCCCGCAAGGCGCTCAGTTCGGGCATGGATTTTGCCAGCGTACTCTGAGGCCCCACATAGGTGCCCACATGTCGCAAAGACGGGAATGTCCCATACAATGTTTGTAATATTTCAAGCAAAATCTCGGTTTCAATGGCCACCGCATCGCCGTCGCATAAAAACACTTTTTCAAGGTCACCGTATTGGGCTTTTGCCATTTGAATGTCTTCTTTGATTTCTTCAAGGCGCCGCACCCGGTATTTACGATCCTTGTACATGCCGCAAAATGTACACTGGTTGTGGGAGCATCCAATCGTGCACTGAAGCAGATAGCTGTTTGCTTCGCTGAATGGTCTGAAAATCTGTCCTTCATATCGCATATAATTTTTTCCGTGTTTTTGTTATTATTTCTTCCGGGTATCTTTCAATGTACTTCAAGTACTCGGCAACAAAGCAGGTGCGGTGCCCTGTGAATGTTTACCTTTTTTATTTCTTCCGGGTACCTTTTAAATAAATCGCCTTTGACGTACCGTCACCCACGGATCTTTCTTCAATCTGGAACAATTTTATGTCTGCCACCAACCCACCCAGTTTTTTATATCCGTAATTTCTCGGATCAAATTCGGAAGACTGTTTGGCGATATTGCTGCCAACCGCGGCCAGATGCGCCCATCCACTGTCATCCGATGAGGCGTCCACCGCGTTTCGGAGCAGATTGACCAGTTTTGTATCCCGCTTCAAGTCAGCAGTTGTTTTTCGATTTATTTTCTCAATATCATCATCTTTAAAACGAAGCACTTCCGTGAATATAAATTTATCACAGGCGACAACAAACGGTTCAGGCGTTTTTTTCTCACCAAACCCATAAACAAACAAACCGGCTTCCCTTATCCGGGATGCCAGCTTGGTAAAATCACTGTCACTGGAAACGATGCAAAACCCGTCAAATTTTCCAGCGTACAGCAAATCCATTGCGTCAATAATCATGGCGCTATCCGTGGCATTTTTCCCCGTGGTATACCCAAACTGCTGAATCGGCTGGATGGAATATTTCAGTAGAACTTCCTTCCACCCTTTCAAACCCGGTGCGGTCCAGTCACCGTAAATCCGTTTCACATTGGCCGTCCCGTATTTTGCGATTTCCGTCATAAGCCCTTCCACAATGGCAGGCTGTGCGTTATCGGCATCAATTAATACCGCCAGTTTTTCAGTTTTGACTTCTGACATCGGATATTCCTTTCCATCAGGGGAAACATGAAAAAAAGCCACTTAATTAAAATGGCTTCCCAATAGTGATAATTTATCACCATGAGCATCTTCCGGGTAAATACACCCATAACCTATTGAAATAATTTATAAGCTATTTTCTCATACAGTGGTGACACGTCACCATAAAAAGCTTCCACCTAACTCATCCGTAATATCTTTAAATAATTGATAAGTTATTTTGCTCAAACCGTGGTGATGCATCACCATGAAAATCTTTTTACGCGTGTGTCATTTAACGTCTATAGATTATTTTGTCGTAATAACCAACATGAATTTTGAGGTTTTCGTTCAACTTTAAATCAGTGCCTGAACGAAAACCCTGAATCCCTGCAGTCATTATTAGAAGGGGAATTGGAATTAGAAGAATTGAATCCATCCTATCTTTAAATGAAAGGCTGTGGGAACTGCTGTGGGAAAATTAACCAATTTGTCTGAATTATGCTGAAGACCATTGATTTGGCTTGAGTTGAATGATGGGTAGATTTTCAAAAACAGTTATGATTAAGCGCATGCTCCCTTCCTGCGGTTAAATTTTTCGTCTTTCTTTCCTGCGGGATCATGTATAATTTATTATCATAAAGATAATCAAGCGTTACAATAAAAGCCAGGGCATC
>CAZQLG010000260.1:0-4680 GCA_964594105.1 uncultured Desulfococcus sp.
GATGAAGATCCCAAAAAAGAGGACTGAATCTTTTCTTAATTCTTGGAGAACAACAAAAAATAGAGATGCGGGAAAATCCTATATATTGTGGTTATCCAATTTTTCCTGGTTTGACGTATAGCTATTGAAGTCTGCAACGGAGGTATTGGTTTTGAAAGTGAGCACTTTAACAGCAGCCTTCACCGGTTGCTAAGGAGCGCCAGAGGAATAGCGATCCGGTGCAAGGCTTCGTTATGTTATTCGTATAATCTCCATCATTATTTTGAATAATGGCATAAAATAAAACAGACACTGCTTCCTAACTTCAGGGTGGCATCCATTAAATAATGAAGCGGGATTTATTGCTTTTTTGCCACTACGAAAATGCGCCGGATTCTGTTTATTCCCATCATCGCTTGTTGTGCATCACGGATCCAGACCCTTGCCCCGGTCTTTCCCATCTCATCGATCAGCTTGGATTTTTCAGCAAGGATGGCTTTAGCCACGCCCAGTTGTCGATCTTTCCAACCAGATGACTCACCGTAATGACCAATCTCAAATCCGGCCTCTTGTAGGATAGGGCCATAACCTTTTATCTTCAGAGGCGACAGAGGCACATCAATCTCATATGTAGTAAAGACGAAAAGTGCGCCAGGACGTAACACACGCGCTACTTCATGCACAGCAGCGGCCTTGTCCGGCACCAAGAACAGAGCATCAACGCTCATGGCACCATCATATCTCTCATCCGAGCATTTTGTATTGATGAAATCGCCAACTTGAAATTGTGCTTGTCCTTCCAAATCGAACAGACCAACGCGGTTCGTTGCGTGTTTAACAGCAGCTTCGGAAATATCAATTCCTGTGAGATTTGCGCCGGTTTCACGAGCCACCCAGAGACCAGGTCCTCCTCTTCCACACCCCAAATCTATAAAGGTCTGTCCTTGCCCAATAGACAGGTTGCTGACAAATTGCTGTAGGTCTGTCCTAGTCAAAAAACTGGCCTGGTCTGCCTCCCGAATATATTCATTTCCGTAAACATCGCGAAATATGTTTTGAATTGTAAGACAATTTGCAGGCTGTTTATACAAATCGTTGAAAACATCCTTTATCCGCCATCTCCTGAACATAAGAAATGTTGTAAAGGATATCATTATTGATCTGAGCTTATCATTATTCTTTTTCATAGAATCTAAAAGTTTACGATAAAGGGTGCACGGTTGTTACAATAAAAATATTAGCTATATAACATTAGTTATTGAACAGACCGACTTCTTTTGTTCCAGAAACCAAAAAGTTGGGAGATAGTACCAAAAAAGTATTAAATAATCAAAAATATAATAAAATTCGAATCTACGCATTCTGGCTCAAGCGCAAAGTTGCCATTATAGTTCAAACCAACAGTATTCCAAAAGTTTCCATCTGTGCACCATGTCGATAACTTGCCACCTTTTCCTATTACTGTGGCGCATCAATATATTGTGTTGAAAAAATACCCAAAATTGTGATTGCTGAAGTTAACCATAGGCCAAATTAAACAGTGGATAAAAGAAATCATGGAAACTCAGACATGATAAACTTTTTTAACATTCCGCTTGGTATTCCCCTGTCCGGTAATGATATTTTTTTGTCGTTCTTTGCCGCGAATGGTTTTTTCCACAAAACAGGGCTCGCCGGTAAAGGGGTCTTTGCCGGTCCAGTACATGAGCGTGGAATAGGTGGCGGGGGTCGGTGTAAACACCTGCACCTGTTCGGGCAAAAGCCCGAGTTTTTTGGATGCAAATGATTTGAGCGCTGCCATGTCTTTATCCGTGCACCCAGGATGCGCGGCAATTAAATAATAGGTTAAAAACTGATTTAAACCTTGTTTTTTCGTTAGTTGATAAAACGTTTCCTTAAACGTTAAAACCGTTTCCGAACCCGGCTTTCCCATTTTTTGCAGTACTTTCGGCTGGCTATGTTCCGGTGCGATTTTCATTTGTCCGGACACATGATATCGGATCACTTCTTCAAGATACCGAATCCCGTTTTCCTTATCGGCCAGAACCATATCGTGCCTTATACCCGAGGCAATCACAACTTTACGAATACCGCTGATACCTCTGAGGTCTTTTAAAAGAGAAATCTGCCGGCCGTGATTGATGTTCAGTTTTGCGCAGGGTGCCGGATAAAGGCATCTTTTTTCCGTACAGCTTCCTTTACTTTTTTTCCGGGTACATTCAATGCCGTACATATTGGCTGTGGGCCCGCCCACATCGGCGATAATCCCCTTAAATTTCGGATGAACAACCATCTTTTCGGCCTCTGCCAAAATCGATGATTTGCTGCGCCAGGTCACCTGGCGTCCCTGGTGCACGGCAATGGCACAAAAATTACATTCCCCATAACACCCCCGATGAGTTGTGATGGAAAATCGGATGGTTTCCAACGCCCGAACAGCTCCGTGTTTCCGGTAATAGGGATGAAGTTCCCGCTCATAATTCAGATTATGCACGGCATCGAGTTCTTTTTCAGACAAACAATACGCCGGCGGATTCTGGATCAGATACCGTGTGTCCTGTTTCTGGGCAAGGGTAACCGCTGTGACGGGATCATTATTGCGATAAAACGCGTGAAACATTTTGGTGAACGTGTCTTTATCTTTTGCGCAGTCTTCATATGCCGGCAGTTCCAGACACCCTTTAGGCATGTTTCCGGAGATATAACACAATCCGCGGATATCGTGAGGATCGCCTTCCTGTTTGAGACACCGCGCCAACGCCAAAACAGAATTTTCAGCCATTCCATAAAGCAAAAAGTCGGATTTGGCATCAAACAAAACCGACCGCCGGATTTTATTTGCCCAGAAATCATAATGGGCGATCCTTCGCAAGCTGGCCTCAATTCCGCCCAGTACGATGGGGGCGGTGTCTTTAAAATATTTCCGGATCAGGTTGGCATACACAATGGTTGCCCGGTCCGGCCGCCGGTTATTGATGCCGCCCGGCGTATAATCATCTTTTTGACGTTTCTTGTTGGTGGCGGTGAGATTGGCTACCATGGAATCCACACACCCGCCGGTCACCCCCCAGAACAATTGTGGTTCGCCCAGGCGTTGGATGTCCTGATCTGATTTCGTGTCCGGCTGAGCAATGATCCCTACGCGAAAACCCGCCTTGAGGAGAACTTTGCCGATAACCGCCACACCAATAAACGGGGAATCAATATAGCTGTCACCGGTAACCAGGATCACATCCAGTGCGTCCCAGCCCAGGTGGTTGATTTCTTTTTTGGTTGTGGGGATAAACATTTGTTTTCGTTTCCCTTTTTCTGCAATAGACGCTTGCATTCCCTATTTAAAAACTTTAGACTGCTTTACAACGGTATCTGCGAATGATATTGATTTAAAAGTTTAAAATAAACTGTGACAAACTCGTAAAAAATCGGATTTAGATGGCAAAGAAAAAAGTTCCACCATTCTTAAAATTGGCGAGGCGCGCAAATCCTGAGGGATGATTCGTACTTAACGTACTATGAAGCAACGAGGGATGCAGCGCAACAAAGAATTTGGACTTTTTACGAAGCCATCAACTGTAAAAGGATTTTGTAAATGGGTGAACTCTACTACTATGTCTGGGAATTTGTAACCAGCGTCACAATAATTATTCTGGTTGCCGCTTATATTATTCATGACCGCCTGACGCTGAAGTATGAGAAACTCGATGAAAAAGAAAGCGCTTTAAAACTGGATCGGCTGAGCATGAGAACCAGGATCACCCTTGGCCTGATAGCTTTTTTCGGCGGCCTTGGCTGGATGTATTATATGCAGACCCACACACTGTATATCAGTAAAGAACTTGAAGGCTTTCATAATCTGGTCCCGGCAATTATCATGAGCGTCATCGGCTTGATTGTGTTGGGCGGAGGCATCCAAAAATATTTAAAAACCGGCAAGTAATCCGCTGTTATTTACATATCCGTTAAACCTGTAGCCTGCCTGATTCAATAACGGGAATATCTTCAACCTCTATTGCGTGAACAATCTCTTTATAAATCACTTTTTTCAATTCCAGGATAATCGGTCTTCTTTTATTTAATGTTTTCGCAAACGTTATCGCTTCTTCGAGTAATTCATCCAAAGGACAGGCTTTTTTGACGATATGATGCTTTTCGCATTCTTCGGCCGTGAGTCTTTTGCCTGTGAGCTGCATATCCACCACCATGTCCATGGGAATGGCTTTTCTCAGCAGGGCGGTCATTCCGGGTAAAAAGGGAATGCCAAGATCAACCTCCGGGAAGCAAAAAAAGCCCCGTCCGGTGCGCATATATCTGTAATCAAACGCACAGGACAAAATGGCGCCACCTGCAAAGCAATGGCCGGTAATGGCAACGATTGTCGGCATGGGATACAGCAGGATCCTTTTAAACAAATCATTCAATTTATAAAAAAAGGCCTTGCAGGTGTCTATATCCTTGGCTTGAACATAGGGTAAAAGCCATTCCAGGTCGATTCCGTTTGAAAAAATTTTCTCATGTGAAGACTGCACAATCAACACATTCGCATCGGTATTGTTCTCAACGTCATCAAGCGTGTTTAAAAACGCATCTAAAAATTCAGGATTAAACCGATTCTCGCCGCTGTTTAATGTAACAAGCGCCACATTGTCATCTATTGTGTATTCAATTAATGCCACCTTTCCCCTCCAATTTCTTTCATCTATT
>CAZQLG010000261.1:0-4665 GCA_964594105.1 uncultured Desulfococcus sp.
ATTAAAATAATTAAAACCCAATAGAAATATTCCCACAAAAATAAGCAATACACCGGCAACCGTATTAATATACTTGATGGCTTTGGACGCGCGTCGCATAAATGCAAGCAGGTAATTAATGAAAAAAGAGATGATCAGAAACGGGAGTGCAAGGCCGAATGTGTATAATGACAAGAGGGCCATGCCCTGCCAGACCGTTTCCTGGGTGGCAGCCATTGCAATGATGGAACCGAGCATGGGACCGGTGCAGGAACTCCACCCGGCGCCAAAGGCCATGCCGACAATAAACGTCCCGAAAAAATGCAGGGGTTTTTTTTGCAGATGGACTCTTTTGTCAACGTCTAAAAACCGGATACGGAAAATACCGGTTAAATGAATTCCCAAAATGATAATAATAACACCGCCAATGATCCGTATAATGTCTTTATGCTGGCCGAATAGCCCGCCAAAACTCGCGGCTAACCCCCCCAAGGCGATAAACAGAACTGAGAATCCGGAAACAAAGGCAAGGGTTGATATAAAGACCTTTTTTCGGATTTGTGCTGACGTATCCCGGGTTAATTCATCCAGGGAATATCCGGTGATAAACGTAAAATAAGCTGGAATCAGAGGGAATACGCAAGGCATCATGAAAGAGAGGAGTCCCGCTAAAAACGCGGCGGAGTATGATATGGTTTGAGTAAACATTTTATAATAATAATAACGTATTTTAATAAATCAAATAAAAACAAAAAAAGCTTAATCCGAATTAGTCGCTGAGTTCTTTAGACCTTTGCGCTGCAGCAGTGACCGCCGCAATGATAATTTGTTTTACGGAATTATCGTCTAACACTTTTATCGCCGCCTCAGTGGTCCCGCCCGGCGACGTTACTTTTTGCCGAAGTTCTTTGGCTGTAATTGATTGATGCTCGAGTAGAATCATAGAACCCTTCAGGGTGGCGGCGGTCATTTCAGCTGCATTTTCCGGTGAGATACCAAGCGTTACAGCGGCCTCAATCATCGCTTCCACCAGATAGAAACAATATGCGGGGCCTGATCCGGAGACGGCGGTAACAGCATCCATATCGCTTTCCGGACATTCAATGACTTTTCCCATGGCGGAAAGAATTGTTTTTGCGATTTGAACGTCTTCGGCTGTGGCGAAAGAATTCGCACAAAGGCCGGACATCCCGGAAAGAACAAGCGCCGGGGTATTGGGCATAACACGCAGGATGGGCATTTGATTTTTTTTATCGTCTTCAAGGCCATCATAGATGTTGGTTTCAAATTTTTTAATGGGAGTTCCTGCGGCAATGGAAATAAAAATTTTTTTCCCGGATGTTTTTTTAAAAATTGTTGTTGCTTTCAGTTCAGACAAGACTTGTTCAACCGATTGTGGCTTTACGGCAAAAATGATAACATCGCATGTTTCAATGAGGGTGCTGTTGTCTGGTAACACCTTAATTCCATATGTTTTTTGTAGGGCATCTGTCTGTTTTTTGATAATATCACAGACGAACAGGTCGGAAGATGCGGAACTTTGTGATTTGATTAACGCCCCGATCATTGCCTGGCCCATATTGCCCGCACCGATAAAACCGATTTTATGAAAAATCTTCGGCATTTTAAATCCTTTTTGGTCAGATTGACTGTTTTAAAAAATTCTTCAATGTGTTATCTTGATTTATAATATCAATGTCAATGATTATCAATATCATGGAAATGCCTTGACTTCTAACGGTATTTTTATTTATTTAATATACTGATGTTTAATGAAGATAGAAGCAGTTAGACCACCTCTCGTTAAGAAAGTCCTTATATGTTTATACTTGGTAATTTTATCAGGGCCCTGGCTGAAGTCGTTAATATTGGTTTGACCCTGTTTATGTGGGTCGTTATTGCCCATGCTATTTTATCCTGGGTGCGTCCCGATCCGTTTAATCCAATCGTCCGGTTTATCAATCAGGTAACCGAGCCTTTATTATATCAAATCAGGAGCAGAATCCCCTCTGCATTTGGCGGGATTGATTTTTCACCGATCATTGTACTTCTGGCGGTCGTTTTTTTGAAAATTTTTCTTGTTGATAGTTTATTGCGGTTGTCAATGATACTGTCCTGATCATAATTATACGTCCTATTATTTGTCGAGGCGCATAAAGCCGATTATAGAAATGTGAAGAATTTTTTTGTCTATTAATTTTTTTCGTCGTTGAATATGGTATTTTTATGACAACAGGAGCCGTTTATGGCGAAGATTGATGCGTTTTTTAAATTGATGAATGATCAGGGGGCCTCGGACCTTCATTTGGTGGCAGGCCAGCAGCCGGCCTTGAGGATTCGGGGGGAGATTGAACGAATCAAATATAAACCCCTTGATAATGATGGCCTCCGGAGCATGGTTTATGAAATTGCGCCGGAAGATAAAATAAAGCTGTTTGAAGAAACCGGGGATATTGATTTCGGTTATGAAATTCCGGGGCTTGCCCGGTACCGGGCAAATTTTTTTATGCAGAGAAACGGTGTCGGCGCAGTTTTTCGTCAGATTCCCAACAATATTATGGGGTGTGAACAGCTGGGCCTTCCACCGGTAATTTCTAAACTGGCATCCCTGCCGCGTGGACTGGTTATTATTACAGGCCCTACGGGAAGTGGTAAATCGACAACCCTTGCGGCAATCATTGATGAAGCCAATCGCATCCGCAAGGATCATATTATTACGGTTGAAGATCCCATTGAGTTTGTGCATGAAAGCCAGGGCTGTATTGTGAATCAGCGGGAAATAGGCGTACATACCAAGAATTTCAGCTCAGCGCTGAGGGGTGCGCTGCGTGAAGATCCGGATATTATTCTGGTCGGTGAAATGCGGGATCTGGAAACGATGTCTCTGGCCATTGAAGCAGCTTCCACCGGTCATCTGGTGTTTGCCACACTGCATACATCAAGTGCCATGAAAACCGTTGACCGTATGGTCGAAGTGTTTCCGGCCGAACAGCAGGCACAAGTCCGTTCCGGTTTGGCGGACAGTATCCGGGCGGTCGTTGCACAGGTATTGTTTAAACGGATTGACCGTAAAGGAAGATGTCCGGCCCTTGAAATACTGATTGCCACCCCGGCGGTGAGAAACCTGATCCGGGAATCAAAAACACATCAGTTGCCGTCTTCAATGCAGACCGGTAAAAAATATGGTATGATCCTTTTGGATGATGCGATTATGGATCTGTATAATAAAGGATGGATCAGCGCTGAAGACTGTTACAACAAGTCAAATGACAAGCAGCGATTCAGGCCATTACTAAAAAGTGCGCCGGATGATTTTACAGAGGCGTAAGAAAGAATTGAATTTTTAAAAGGACCTTCTTTATGGCATTGAATGCTTACCATTCAATGCGTTACCGTCAAATTGGTATGGCACCCCCGTGAACGGTTATGAATAAGGAATAAGGAAATATGAAAAAGCCGGAAACCGATTATATTTTAACCGCAATGCTGGATTCCCATGAAAGTGTGTCGGATTTGAATTTTACCGTAGGGAAACCGCTACAGGTTGAAACGTACGGTGAATTAACACCCGTGGACATGAAGCCGCCGTTGAAAACATTGACCCCCTTTCAAACGGAAATGATCGCTTTAAACTTGATTGGAAGAGATCGGCGACTGTTGGAAATGCTGCTTAGAGAAGGTTCCTGTGACCTTTCATATACCCTGCCCGGAAAAGCCCGGTTCAGGGTGAATGTTTTTTCCCAGTCCGGTAATTATTCAATTGTGCTTCGTCAGCTTGAAACCAAAGTCCCGACGATTAAAGAGATGGGCCTTCCGGAAATTTTTTATAAAGTCGCCCAGGAAAGAAATGGAATCGTGATTTTTACCGGGGCCACCGGAACCGGTAAAACCACTTCGCTGGCCGCCCTTTTATCGGAAATCAACAAGGACAAATCCGTACATATCGTCACCCTTGAAGATCCGGTGGAGTACATACATACCCATAAGAAAGCCACGTTTAACCAGCGGGAGTTGGGAAAAGATTTCAGCTCTTTTGCAACCGGACTCAGGGCCGCCCTCCGACAGGCGCCCAAAGTTATTCTGGTCGGGGAAATGCGTGACCGGGAAACCGTTGAAATCGGTTTGTCTGCCGCCGAAACCGGGCATTTGGTGTTTACCACCCTGCATACCGTTGATGCCGGGCAAACAATCAATCGTATTCTGGGTATGTTTTCCTCAGAAGAAGAGAATCAGATCCGGATTCGCCTGGCAGATACACTCCGCTGGGTGGTCTGTCAGCGTCTGCTGCCTAAAGTCGGCGGCGGTCGGGCAGCGGCATTTGAGGTTTTGGGAACCAGTCTGCGGGTTAAAGATTCCATTTTGCACGGAGAAGCGGAAGGCAAGACCTATTATGATATGATGGAAGCATCCACCGCGTTCGGATGGTCGACGTTTGATCATTTTATTGTCGGTTTGTTTGAAAAAGGCTTGATTTCAGAAGAAACTGCCATCGGGTATGCTTCCCGACGATCAATTGTCGGCCGGGGGATAGATCTGGTGAAAAGCTCAAGAGGGGAGTCAACCAGCAAGCTTGATACGCTTGAGATTGATATGGGGTATGGAAAAAGTTCCAGTTATTAAGTTGTTATTGACAAACTCGTAAAAAGTCGGATTCCGATGGCAAAGAATTTGGACTTCCAAATAACT
>CAZQLG010000262.1:0-4655 GCA_964594105.1 uncultured Desulfococcus sp.
ATAGGGGTCTGGTCTTGACCCTTATTGCGTTGTCAGAACATATTAACTTTTTAATTTTAACTTCTGCAGTGGAATACTCAAACTGGCCCCGGAATTTCGGAGGACCCTGGAACGAGAGAAATAAGGATATCTAAAGGGAAATTAAACTTTAAAAGGAACCTTTAATGTTAAAAAGCAGGTAACCGTTTTTATGTTTTGGACCACCGACAACAAGATTGTTTTGATTCAGCAGCTGAATCTCGGTCTGGAAAACCTGTTTTTTATTTTTTAGAATCAGGAGCTTGAGCGTTACTCTTTTTTTCTTCATATTGAGAGGGGTGATTTTCATGGTTCGCTTGTCAGGAAGCGAAACGACACCTGTCTCACCCAATTTCAGTTTTAATTTTTGCTGATCCAGAAGCCTGTAAGATGAATAACGTAAAACAGTCTGAAGTTCCCCGATAAGAGAACGCAACTGAGGGTCGACATATTCGGTATCCTGGGATGCCAGAACTGTCTGCACCATCACATAAATGTTGTTTTGGGCGGATGCGGTATTGGCAAAAAACACTATCAGAGGAGCAGCCAAAAACAGTACAAAATATCTTTTAAAGTTTTTCATTTTTTTCACCGCTACCCCGGTATTCAAGATGCTTCATTAAACCAGATTACAGTCATGTGCGATTCCTGGGTTTCAAGAATCATTACCGATGAATTCTTTGTATTGATTGAATTCACGATTGCACTGGGATCTGTAGTATAATTTGTATTAAAGAACGATATAGTTATAATTAATATTAAAACAGCAGCAATTGGAAGAGAAAAAAAAAGTTTTTTAGTCGCCATACGATTATGAAGACCCGAGAGCCGGCTTTTTTCTTTTTCCCGGACCTTGGTTATCACTTTTTTATGCAAACCATCAAAGGTGACCCCGGAAAGCTCTTTACCTATTCGGTTTTTAAAGGTTTCCGTAATTAACTGGTTTTCCTGCATGGTCATCTGGCAGGCAGGGCAATCTTTAATATGCTCGCTGACCCGATGATGATCATCACTCCCCAGTTCGTTATCAATATAACGACTCAGCAGGTTCTGATCGCATTTGTCATATTCCCCTTTCATTTACTTTTCTCCATATTGCATTTTTTCTGACCTGAGTCGAGCGATTGTTAAAACGCTTAACTCAGATCTGGCTGTCATCGGAATAATTCAACGATTCTTTTAATTTCCGCCTTGCGTAAAACAGTCTGGAACTCACGGTTCCTCTGCTTATTTTCAATATTTCGGCTATTTCATCGTAAGTCAGCTCTTCCATAACATTCAGCACAAAGACAACTCTTGCTTTTTCCGGCAGTTCTTTGAGTTTTTTCCATAAAGCATTTTCAAGTTCTTTTTTCTGATAAGCTGTTTCAGGGTCCGGATCATCGGATGTCAACTCAGGATAATGTGAACCATCATTTCCATCCATCGGCTGATGATACCATTTGAATCTTCTTTTCCACCGCCGTTTCCAATTAAGACTTTCGTTAACCGTAATCCGGTGAAGCCAGCTTGAAAGCTTTGCTTCCTGGTTAAACGTGTGGATTTTCCGATATACTTTTAAAAAAACCTCCTGAACAATTTCCAGGCTTTCTTCTTTGTCAGCGGTAATACCTAAAGCAATATTGAAAAGCCTGCCCTGATATTGCTGCATCAGTATCCGGAATGCCCCCTCATGCCCCTTTTTTAGACGGGCAACAATGCGGCTTTCATCATCCAGTTCTTTGTTTTTCAAATCTGACACAAGTTTTATAGTTAGACATCTTAGGGTCGTGGTTAATTAATTATTTTTTTGAACCATTGTTATTTTGAGTATACATGACTTCAGCAAATCAGTCAAAGAGGCTCAGATTAATCATCCTTTTCAGTATCAACCTGAATATCCAATATTTAATTTAACCCTAAATTTACTTAGGTTAACCTCAAGAGGAAGATGCCATCACTTGCTAATGATATCCGGGGCGGTGATTCCGATCGCAATGTCTTTTGCGATGATGATCAGCAACTACCCATGCCTTTTCTTGTTTCCAGTAACCGGACTCTTTTTCAATCATTTTCCATTGACCGGGAACCCACCTGTTGTGGTCATTATAATGTGCCGGGTTCCATACCTTTTTACATACCGGTGCCACCCAGATTTTGCTAATTTCCCAATGACCACGGCGCTGCGGCGGCGGGCAGGGACGCGTGTAAACATCCCGTTCAATTACAGTCACACGTTCCCGGGGCGAATAATCCCGGCTATTGTTGATTATCGCATTTCCGAGGATGGCAGCGCCTAAACCGATGGCAACGCCTTGCCAACGATGCCGCTGTTTAGACCCGGCAAAAGCCGAAGTTGTTGACAAAGATACGACGAAAATTAAAGCGAATAATATTATTAGTGTTTTTTTCATATCTTATCTCCTTTTTTTGAATGTTTTATCTTCATTCATTTTTTTATATCCCTTTCAAGACCTGTTTGTTTGTGCCTTTTGTAATGTAAGACACCGGTTTTCTGAAATAGTTCAAAATAAAAAGAAAAAAGTGAAAAAAATGCGGATTCCAGGGACACCATACATAATCATTGAATAAAAAAGCGGGTTTGATGTAGAATTAAGTGAGCACGAATGACGAGGAAAATATCAGGTGATGATTTGAACCCACACCCCCAAAAAAGTAGAAAAGGCAGAAAAAGATAACAGCGAAGAATTGTCATCCTTTTATGACACGATTTAAGGCTTTGCCTGATTCGATGTAAAGGTAAAAAAATGAACCTGATTGAAATCAAATCACTTAAAACAGATGCGGCTAAGCAGGCAAGGCACCTTCTGGTAAAATCATTTATAGACAATCCGGTCAGCGTTCATGTGTTTGATAATTTTATCCCGGAAAAAAGAGAAAATAAATTATATAAACTGTACTCCGGTTTTGTAAATACCGCCATAGATTGTGGTGTTGCAGACGCAATTTATTTAAATGATGAACTTGCGGGCATTTCACTGGCATATCCGCCGGGATCTTATCCTTTTTCAATATGGACCTGGGTGCGTAACGGCATAGGAGGGATGTTTCTCGGTGTCAAATATACATGGCGCCTGGCGCTCCTTGATGCAGTAATTCGAAAAAAACATATACATGAAAAGCACTGGTATTTGTTTGTGCTTGGTGTGGCTCCCCATCTCCAGGGAAAAGGATTGGGAGGACGGCTTGTTTCAAAAATGTCCGAAAAGGCGGATCTCAATGCCATGCCCTGCTATCTTGAGACAGACAAGCCGGAAAATATCAATTTTTATAAATCCCAGGGATATCAATTGACCGGTGAAGAGTCCCTCCCGTCTTTGAATAATTTAAAAATCTGGTACATGATGCGACCGGCAGAAAAAATCCGGACCGGTATATCCACCGGTGACCTGCCATGAAAATATTGCATGTTATCGGACAAAGACCGGAAAAGACAGGAAGCGGGATCTACCTCCAGGCAATTGCAAATGAAGCAGAAAAGCAAGGACTAAGCAATTACATGGTTGCCGGCGTCCCTCGTAATAATATACCTGATTGTGAGAACATTGCTGGTGATTGCTGTCAATATGTTGAATTTGAGTCAGATGCTTTGCGATTTCCGGTAACCGGCATGTCAGATGTAATGCCTTACAGGAGTTCGCTTTTTACGGAATTAAAAGATGACCGTCTTGCTGCTTATAAAACAGCTTTTTCCAAAATTTTACAAAAAGCAGTGGACCTTTACCAGCCGGATATTATCCATACCCATCATCTGTTGGTTCTGACCGCCCTGACAAGAAAACTTTTTCCCCATCTGCCTATCGTTACGACGTGCCACGGGACAGATCTCCGGCAATATAATAATTGTGACCATTTAAGGGATTTTGTAAAAAAATACTGTTGCCAGCTTGACGGGATTATAGCCTTAACCAATGATCAGAAAGCAGATATCATCCGCTTATATGATATTTCACCGGATAAAATTTCTACGATTGGCGGCGGTTATGATGAAACGATATTTAACCGTGTGCCCAAGTCTTTTAACAAAAACGTTCACATTCTTTATGCGGGTAAATTTAACCGGAGTAAAGGCGTTCCCTGGCTGTTAAAATCTCTTGCGAACATTAAAGATCATGACTGGCACCTTCATATGGCCGGCAGCGGCAAAGGTCCTGAATATGATGAATGCATAGCACTTGCAGAAAAACTTGGCCGGAAGGTTACCATTCATGGATACATTTCCCAGCAGCAATTATCCGCCTTAATGAAAAAAGCGCACATACAGGTGCTGCCATCTTTTTTTGAGGGACTGCCCCTTGTTTTGTTTGAGGGATTAGCATCCGGCTGCCGAATCATTACAAACAATTTATCGGGTTTCACGGAAATCTTCGGGGCAATAAAAAGAGAGACGGTCGATTTAATCCAGTTGCCTCCCCTTAAAACCATTGATCGGCCCTACTCGAATGATGAAGCCTGGCTGGAAAAAGAACTATGTGAAAAAATGAATCAAATGATCTGCAGAGTAAAAGAACATCCTGATTATATCGATAAACAAGCAGAAAAAATTACCCGGGATCATACCTGGCATCAGGTTTTTAATCGTATTTTTTCTGTATATCAGGGTGCAATTCAAAAAAACACAGGCAAATAATTATTCA
>CAZQLG010000263.1:0-4641 GCA_964594105.1 uncultured Desulfococcus sp.
TTGATCGTAACCAAAAAAAAGAAATAACGGGTGCATGCGGAGCTAAAAACAAAACTTTGCCGGATTGGAAGTCGTAAGATCAAGCAAAAAAAATAGTATTTTTTTTGAAGGGAGAGGTGTTTTTTTAGAGGTGTTTTTTTACTTGACTCGTCCTTTAATGGGTGACCCCGATACACAAAGAAAGTTAAGATTGAGAAATCCAATTAAGGTCAGAATAGTTTAAGCTTTATCTATAGCAGAAGCAATTGACTATTGAATAATAAATAAATAATGTTGGGTATTATCGGGGAGAAGGTCAGGTACAGCTCTGCGCGGGGCCAGTAACAAATATTTTTATCTACGCAGCCATTTTCTCCTTCTTCAAATTTTTCAACCGCTTTTTTAATCCAACAAAATGCTTGATTTCCTCATTTAGAATATCTGGAGTCAGTTCATCATACGCGAACCTCTCGCTATGAAGATGCCCCTCCATTAACATGGACAAATCCTCATATTTATCCATGGCATCTTGGACAATGGCCTCATCCCAAACAATGCCTGCCAAGCGACCGAAACTAATCCGCTCACTAAACCTTTGAACCACCTCGTTGAACACCTCATAAACGATAAAAGCCTCATAACAAGTCCTCAAGGAGGAGAATCCGTCCTTTAACAATCTTTCCCGTTCCGAAAAATCCGGTTCGTCCTTGGTGCGCTCAAAAAGCTGCTGAGCCTTTGTTGGCTTCCTGAAAGACCGGTCAATTGCAGGACTATTATCAATCGAAACATACCCCGGTATACCATCCCTCCAGCCTCTTTGAATCCAATGGCACAAAATCTCGACACCTTCCTTCTCAGCCGCCTCAATCAAATGATACAGAAAAGCAAGGTCATGCGTAAAAATGACGACCTGCCTATTAGCTGCCTCCTTGGCGAAAATCGGCGCAACCTTTTTACGCCATTCCAAATCAAAAGACGTCACAGGGTCATCAAAGACCACGCTGTTACACGCAGGATCAAAATTTACCTCAGTTAAAAAATCAGCCAAAGAAACAGCGCGCTTTTCCCCTTCACTTAATATCTTGTCCGGCGTCGCGTCAGGGACACTCTCAACACATTTATCAAGCACGATCTGCTTATACGTAGCACCCTTCCTCGGAATCGTATCGATCTTGACATTGATCTTCGGGTCCAATTCATTAAGCACCCCGTTGAAGTGCGCCACATAACCTTCTGTTACGACCTTCTCGAACAGCACATCATGCTTTCTGGTAACGTGGGACGAATTTCCGATCCTCTTTAAAGCAGCCGAAGCCCAGGCCAACAACTCAACGTAATCAACTACATCCTGCTTGATCTCTTTCAGGATCAATCTGTGTCGGGACAGCATCAAGGCCTTCTCTAATTTGTTAATCTCCTCCGCTGGATTTTTCTTCAATAACTCGTCACGTTGCTTTGTTAACGCTGTAATTATTTTATCTACAGCCTGAACACCATTCATAGGAAGCGGCGGGAGAGTCTCCGACTTCAAATTCTTAATGAACTCCAACCCCTTTCTTTTCCTCGACTCACAAGCTGTCAAAAAGCCCTGGATGACCTCTAAAAGCTCTGCCTTGTTCTCTTGGATCAACCTGTAATACACGGAGTCCTCACCAAAAAAATCCGTGTCGAGCAAATCAAACCCATCCCTAATCCAATTTAACCCCGTCTCCGCGTCCTTAAGACGTTTTTGCACATCGTCTTCCAAAAATTCCCAGATTCTCCGGATCAAACCCAAGGCCTCGCCAGACAATACCTGTCGACACAAAAGGCACCTTTCACCTTCCAAAGGATACAGCTCCCTTTCAGGAGGCACGCCCTCAGCTTCAGCCAGTTCCTTCGCGGCCTTTATGAAGTCGTACCATTCATCGCTCCCCACCTTCTTGAAATAGTCACACCTGAACTGATCAACCCCCATCTGCTTGGCAAGCTGGCTGATCTTGACATAGGTCTTAATGGGATCGTTTAGATCCCTGAAGAATTCATCCTTTAGCTGCTCACCGACAGCCACTAATTTGGTTTTAAGCCCATAAAGGTCAGAAATATCCTTGTTGTAAGCCTTGACTTTCGCATCAACATTCAGGGACTTCAAAAAGCTGAGCTGCTTATCATCAGCCTCTGCCTTTTTTTCATCTGCCTCTGTCATATTGGCGAGCTTATCGATCTCATCGGTATCAGTTTTCTCGCTCAGATTCCTAATCAGCTCCGAAACAACAGACTCCTCTCCAACAAAATATTTATTGAAGTCATGCGGCTTCCGCAATTCAGCTATTCTGTCCCGCAACATTTTCCGCATGACATCAGTCTCCTCCACCAACCTCGTCAAACTTTCGAGGCCAGCAGGTGAAAAGCTGAATTCATTACTCTTCGTCAGATGCACATTCACGCTGGTGGAATCAAAAACGTGGCAGAAAGAAAAACCAGGATTCGGCTCTCCAACCAAATAACAGACATCTTCCTCGCCATCCTCCGAGCAAATCTGGATATCCGCAGACTGCTGAATACCTGCCCCAGTCTCGTCAGCAATATTCGGAAACACCCGCCTATCCCCGCGAGTGAATCCGGCACACCCAATAACGCGAACATATCCCGACTTGCCGGACGCATTTGCCCCATAGATTGCAGTCAACTGAGAGCTGAAAGGGATTTCCTGATTTATTGCGAGAGCGTTGATGTTTTGGAGATTAGAAATTTTGGAAAGCCGTATTGTTGTCGGGGAGGTTTCTTCAGGAATCTTTGTTTCATCAAGGGATTTGAGTTCTGGCCGGGGCTCCCCAGATTTTTTCTGCAAGCTGATATCTTCAAGGAAGTACCGGTATAGTTCTTGGTAGGTTTCGTCCGTAAAGGGCTCCTCACCGAGGATTTTGTCCAAAGTTGCCTGTTCCCAATATTTCAGTAATTTGGCCCATCGAATGATTTTAGACATTATATCCAACATAAGGACCTCCTTGAAGGCATTGTTGATATATCTGAGCTTAATGCATAGAAATGAATGTCCTTTCAAAAGCTTACTTTTATATTATAAAAAAATGAAGTTATGTCAACTAATTATCCAGAATTTAAGCTTACCAAACAAAACAAGTTCATCACATTGATGCAAGAATAGCTGCCGCTGAAGAAAGCCCTCTCCGATAGTCGTTTTGGGGACATCGGAACCGGGGTCAAATCTTTAAACTTGACAAATCAAGGGCCTGCGTGGTTTCGGGGCACATCGCAAATTGTGATTAAGGACAGAAATGACCGCATTTAATTCAAAATCGAAATGAATAACTGACCCCATTTTTTTTCTTGACAAAGGTTTGATGTCAAACTATATTTAAGGCATGGAAACAAAATTACTTATAAATCACATCAGCATGATCCGGGACAAAGCCCATGCGTTTCTTTTAAAGCAGCTTGAAGAACATCATATGAAAGGGATCGCCCCCACCCATGGGGATATCCTGTGGGCGCTGCTTTCCAGGGGTGAGCTATCCATGAAAGATCTGGCTGAGAGTATCCACCGGGATAAATCAACGGTTACCGCCCTGGTGAACAAGCTGGTTAAATTCGGGTATGTAAAAAAAAGGACTGATGTGAATGACAGCCGGGTGAACCTGATCTCCCTTACGCCCAAAGGACTGGAATTAAAAGACGACGTAATGGACATTTCCAAAGCACTGCGGAAAAAAGCCTATCAGGGGCTGAGCGAAAAAGACATGAAGGTGTTAATGAAACTGCTGGATAAAATTTATCAGAACTTTTGATTTTTTTTGGACAAAAGGTTTGATATCAAACAAAGAATCTTAAAAAAAGGAGACTTAAAATGGATGAAACAAGCAAATTGATACAAAATCACCTGGGGTATACTGACGAGGAAATGCAGATTTTTATGGACAACCCACGGAATATGAATGTTCTTCAAAAAGCGCCGGAATTGGCGGGAAAGACCATTGTCATCGAAGTTGTTGAGGCACATGGCTGCAACAGCCAACACAAGGTCGGGGACAAGTTCTATTTTGACGGAGCAGGCAACCTCATCACAAAATTAAATCCCAAAAAAATCTGTGCTTTTGCATTAAGCCCAATCGCAAGCCTCATCTTTGGCGCTCATGAAATGATCTATGCAGGAGTTGATCCGAACGGCATGCGGTTCAAACGGACCGGGTGCTTTGACACCGGCGTGAGGTGCGGCGGATGGGGGCATATCGTGATGGAAATTAAAGTGGAGGATCGATAGACCGCTGAAAAGGTTTAAGGTAGAAGGCTGAAGGGAAAAATAAAAAAGACGAACATCGATAAAAGAAGGTCGAAGGCTGAAGGCTGAAGGAAGAATCTAAAGACGAACATCGAACATCGAACGTCCAACATCGAATGAAGAATTTAGATAGGCAGAAGGTTTAAGGCCGAAGACTGAAGGAAAAAATAAAAAAGATGAACATCGAACATCGAACGTCCAACATCGAATGAAGAATGAAAGAAAGAAAAATCCCCCTCGGTCCCCCTTTGGGAAAGGGGGAAGAATTAAAGGAATGGGGCAATTTTATGCTGGATTCCCGACTACTCGGGAATGACGAAGAGGAAAAGATGAACATCAATAAAAGAAGGTGGAAGGGGAAATTAATTACGAATTAAAAATTATGA
>CAZQLG010000264.1:0-4640 GCA_964594105.1 uncultured Desulfococcus sp.
GGTTAATGAGATGTATCCTTAAATGTCTAATCTCCAGGTAGTTATTGAATTGATTACACGGTTGTTTGCACATAAAACCCACCAACTGAAGTTGGTGGTTAATGAGATGTATCCTTAAATATCCAAACTCCTGATATGTAGCTATTTTAACAGTTCAAGAGCTTTTTACCTGAGTTTGAAATAACAAATCTATAGTGTTCGAAATCCATTTCATTTTAAATAGGTTTTCCCTGCATGTTTTGTCAGAGTTATAAGTTTTTCAAACTTAAAAAGCTTATACTTTCATATAAAGCGATTTACCTACCTCAATATTCAATATTTATGCTTTTTTAATTTCAAAATGAATAATTTATTAACATTTTCAGGAGCAAAAATCTTGACATTATTAAAAGAATATTAAATTAACATTTATGTTTAATTTAAAGGAGAATTTATGAAAAAAAGTTTAATTATTATTGGTGTTATTGTTGTTGCTGTGGTTATTGCTTTCTTCTCGTTTATCTGGCCGATGAATGACTCAAGCGATTTAAAAGGGACAATCGGTGGAGTGGAAAAAGCAGAAAAATTTCGGGGTGAGCAAATGGACGCTGCCGATCTGTTATTGGAAAATGAAGAATTCGTCACTTTTACACAAAGTGCTGAATGGCAAAATGCCATGAAAAATGAGGAGTTGGTCAACTTTCTGAAAAGTGACGATTTCAGTAACTTTATTACTATGTCTGGAGATATGAAGAAACTGTTAATTATGAACCAATATTTTGACTCGGTAAAATTAGCTTTAGTGAATGCAACAGATATGAATGAAGTTAGCTCAAAAGAAGTTCTTGCAAGTAATACTTTTGAAAATTTCCTTAGTGCTCGGGATTTTTCGGGATGGGGTCGACCTTACAGTATTATGTGGTGGCTTAATAATCAGGATTTTCAACACCTTATACATGCGATGATGTCTCAGGAATTCCAAAAAATGTTGGCAAATCCTGCCAATATTGAAACTCTTGATTTTGCAAATATTATTACTAAAAGTTTTGACAATAATTCTTCTATTTGTAAATTTTTCAGTCAGGATTTTCAAAAATTGGTAAATTCTCAAGATTTTCAAAATTTAGTAAATTCTCAGGATTACCAACAATTTGTAAACACACAGGATTACCAAAGATTGGTAAATTCTCAAGACTACCAACAATTGGTGAATACACAGGATTACCAAAGATATTTCAATTCTCAAGATTTTAATCAATTCTTTCAAAACGATTTCTTTGAAGGTATTTGCAACGGCAACCAGGATTTTCAGAAGAATATGTTGGGAGCTTTTCAAGATTATATGCAATTTCAATTTCAAAATTAGTGAATTCTCCGGAATCCGTTTTTTAATAAATCCCTGAATTTAATATAGGAGAAGTTATGAAGAAAAGTGTTATTATTGTTGGTGTTATTGTTGTAGCTGTTGTTATCGCTTTCTTCTCGTTTATTTGGCCGGTGAATGATTCAAGCGCTTTAAAAGGAACAATCGGTGGAGTGGAAAAGGCAGAAAAATTCCGGGGTGAGCAAATGGAAGCTGCCGACCTGTTATTGGAAAATGAAGAATTCGTCACTTTTACACAAAGTGCTGAATGGCAAAATGCCATGAAAAATGAGGAGTTGGTCAACTTTCTGAAAAGTGACGATTTCAGTAACTTTATTACTATGTCTGGAGATATGAAGAAACTGTTAATTATGAACCAATATTTTGACTCGGTAAAATTAGCTTTAGTAAATGCAACAGATATGAATGAGGCTAACTCAAAAGAAGTTTTTGCAAGTAATACTTTTGAAAATTTCCTTAGTTCTCGGGATTTTTCGGGATGGGGTCCACCTTACGGTATTATGTATTGGCTTAATAATCAGGATTTTCAACAATCTGTAGATTTGATTTTTTCTCAGGAATTTCAAAATGCCATGGAAAATCATGCCAATATTGAAACTCTGCATATAATGGAGTGGTTGAACGCAGGTTTTTCAAAGGCATCTTTTAGTAAATTTTTCAATCAGGATTTTCAACAACTTGTAGAGATAATTAATTCTCAGGAATTTCAAAATGCTGTTCAATCCAATCAAGATTATCAGAATGCTGGTTGTAGTTTCAATCAAGATTTTCAAAAATTGATAGAAATAGATTATAATTCTCAGGAATTCCAAAAAGTTATCAATTCTCAAGAATTCCAAACTTTTTTACGGAGTAATTCCTTTGAAAGCATTTTGTTCAACAACCAGGATTCTCAGCAGAATATGTTGGGAGCCTTTCAAGATTACATGCAATTTCAATTTCAAAATTAGTTTTTTATCAGGAATCCGTCTTTTGATGGGTTCTTGAATTTATTATAGGAGCATTATGAAAAAAATAATTTTACTAGGTTTTTTTATTATAGCAATCTCAAGTTCGCTTTTTTCCCAGCAACTTAACAATTTACAAACAGATGACTTGAACATGATCTATTACAGCGATGCACATTCCTATCTGGTTCCGCATCTGGCTCGTTGTTATCTGCGTACCTGGGATTATTATCAAGAATTCTGGGATTATACACCATCAGAAGAATCGACAATCTTCATCGAAGATTTTTCCGATTGGGCAAATGGTGGTGCCACAGCGGTTCCCCGAAATTTTGTTTATATCAGCATGTCGCCCTATATGTATGTGTTTGAAGTGGCTCCAGCCAATGAGCGTATGAGTTTATTGATGCATCATGAATTAACTCATGTTGCAGCTATGGATATGAGTTCCAAATCAGATCGGTTCTGGCGAAAACTGTTTGGTGGCAAGATTCAGCAAGTTTCAGAAAATCCGCTTTCATTATTTTATGCTTATCTGGCTACACCGCGTAAATTTGCGCCCCGCTGGTATCATGAAGGTATCGCAGTGAGCATGGAAACCTGGATGTCAGGCGGAGTGGGCCGTTCTCTGGGCTCTTATGATGAAATGGTGTTTCGCTCCATGGTGCGGGACAGCACCCACATTTATGATCTGGTAGGTTTGGAAGCAGAGGGAACAGCTATCGATTTTCAAGTGGGAGCAAATTCATATCTGTATGGAACGCGTTTCTTTAATTATCTGGGCCAAAAATACGGACCCAATAAATTGATTGACTGGGTGAAACGGGAAGATGGAACAAAAGCCTATTTCTCCAAACAATTTCAGCAGGTTTTCCAGCGGGAACTAACAGATGAATGGCAGGATTGGATCACTTTTGAGCATGAATTTCAAGAGCAGAATCTGGCAAAGATCAGACAAAATCCAACCACAGAAATAAATCCTATAACCTCAGAAGCAATGGGATCTGTTTCCCGCAGTTTTTATGATAAAAATAAACAAAAACTTTATACAGCAGTAAAATATCCCGGAGAACTTCCTCACATTATAGAAATTGATCTGAAATCTGGGCAGAAGCGTAATATATGCGGCATCAAAGCTGCTTCCACATATTACACGACTTCTCTTGCCTGGGATAAAGATCAAAACCAACTATTTTATACAACCGATAATTATTATCGTCGAGACTTGAATGTGGTAGATATTGTTTCAGGTAAAACTACACGGCTAATTACCGATCTTAGAGCGGGTGAACTAGCTTTCAATAAAGCTGATAGATCTATTTGGGGTGTGCGTCACGAAAACGGTATTTCCACCTTGATTCGGCTGGAATCGCCTTATAAAGATTGGGCTGCAGTTCATGCTTTTCCTTATGGTACAGATATTTATGATTTGGATATTTCTCCTGATGGCAGTAAGCTTACTGGTGCAATTACACACATAGACGGTATTCAGCAGCTTGTCTGGTTTGATATGGAGAAATTGCTGAGTGGAGATGCAGACGGTAAGCAGATTTTTGATTTTGATTACAGTTCTCCGGCAAATTTTGTTTTTTCAGATGATGGACGTTATCTGTTTGGAACATCTTATTATTCCGGAGTTTCCAATGTCTATCGCTATGATTTTGAAATTGATGATATCTCAATTATTTCAAATTGTGAAACCGGCTTTTTCCGACCAATTCCGGTAAGCAGCGATTCGCTGATCATATTCAATTATGTGGGTGGAAAAGGTTGGATTCCGGGTTGGATCAAAAACAAAGCTTTAGATAAAGTGGGAGCAATCGAATATTTGGGGCAAAAGGTGATCGATAAATTTCCTTATGTGAAAGAATGGAATGATGGTTCTCCTGCTAATATCGACTTGGAAAACAGACAAACCTACAAGGGTAAATACAAAGTTTTAGAAAACATCCATCTACTTGGTGCCTATCCGATTGTGGAAGGTTACAAAGATGAAATGGCTGTTGGTTATCATTTCAAATGGCAGGATGCGATTGGTTTCAACAACTTTGCTCTGGATGCTTCCTATTCGATCTTAGATGATCTTCCTGATGATGAGAAAATTCATTTAAAAGGGAAATACCGCTATCAAAGTCTAACCTTGCGGGCTGATTATAACAAGGCGGATTTTTATGATCTATTCGGTCCGACTAAGATCAGTCGCAAAGGCTATTCTTATGGAATTGGTTATCAGAAAAATTTAATTAACGACAAACCAAGAACGATGGACTTGAGTTTTGATTTTGATGGTTATGGTGGTTTGGAAATATTGCCTGATTTTCAAAACATAG
>CAZQLG010000265.1:0-4638 GCA_964594105.1 uncultured Desulfococcus sp.
AGCGTTGTCTTTGTTATCAAGGTCTTTTATGTACGGTTTAATGTCAAGTAAAGGGGTCCCGTCAAATACATCCAGACCCGAAGTATAAATTTTATTTTCAACAATTTTTTTAATGCGAACAATGCTTAATCCTATCGGGTTGGGCCGAACCGGCGACCGGCTCGCAAAAACGCCCACTTTTTTTCCATCCGTCCAGGGCGGGGATACCATCATTTCCACTTTACGGGTTATGCGATCCGCATAAAAAATAAGGTAAATATAATTAAATTTTTTAAGATCGCTCAGGCCTTCGGTATACTGATGATCGATTATTGCGTAAAATTCCGCTTCATCTGTATCAACCGGCTGATACGGTGCATTATTCTGATATGGCGTTCGTATCACACCAATTGGTTTGAGTTTATAATTTATATTTTTCGGCATATGTCCCTTCCATTTTTAAAAGGTGTAATCGTCGGTGTGTTTCCAAATAAATATATTGATAGAGGTGTGATTCGTTACCATGAAAAAGCTTTTTTACAAAACCATCACCGCTTTTCGATGAACTGTTTTACTCGCTTTTCAATTTCATCCCGAACATTTCTGACAAATTCAATGGGCTTTCCCGCTGGATCCGGCAGGTCCCAGTCTTCATATTCAACACCGGGAATAAGCGGGCATTTTTCACCACATCCCATGGTGATAATCATATCCGGCCGGGTTAAGGCCACAGCATCATCAATGGAACACGGTTTTTCAAATGCCACGTCAATGCCGGATTCCCGCATGGCTTCTTCCATGATGGGATTAATATTTTTCGCAGGTAAGCTGCCCGCGCTGGATACATCAACGTCACCGCCGGCATAGTAGCGGGCAAAGGCCTTTGCTATCTGGCTGCGTGTGGCGTTTTCCCGACAGGCAAACAGTATTTTTTTGCGTTTGAGCATCGGTTCCAGGCGGTCTACTTCTTTTTCAATGTCTGCCATCACGGTTTCATGTTGTTTCATGTCGCCAAAATTCTCAATTTGCCAGTACTTCAGGTCACCATAATAGTCCGCACCCACAGCATCAAAAAAATATTTGGCCGTAAGGATCATCCCCTCAAACAAATTTTTGCCTTTGGTGGCCCCGACAGACAAGAGAAATCCTTTCCGGTCCGGGCGGCCGGGGTCGGTTAAACCCAGTTTGTATTTTCTTGCCCAAAGCGTCTGGGTCCTGTCGATCAGCAGTTTCATTTGGGCGGTGGCATTGTAAAAATAAATCGGGGTGGCGATCACCACTATATCCGCCCGCCGGAGCAGCCCAAAAATTTCCTGGGTCATGTCATCGTCTTTGATGGTACAAACCCCTTTTTTTTCGCAATTGGCGCACCCGATGCACGGGTGTATGTTTTTATCCGGAACATGGATAATCTGCGTTTCCGCGCCCCTGGCTTTTAGTTCTTCCATAAAAGCAGAAAGCAGAAAATGGGTATTGCCGCTTTTACGCGGACTGCCCTGAAGTCCCAGTGCGAACATAACGTACTCCTTTGATATGGAATTTCATTCGTGTTAATTGTTGATGGCTTCGTAAAAAGCGTTTCATGGTGACGCTTCACCACTGTATGACAAAAAAATAGTTAAAATCAAGACGATTGACGTGTTAAAAAGTTTTTCATGGTGATGCATCATCACCGTTTTGGGAGATAATTTATCAATTATTTAAAAAATTGAGAAATAAGTTGGTCGGAAGCCAGCGATATTCTCTGATCAGCAGTTGTGGAAAAAATGGTGATGAAAAAAAAGACATAAAGTTGACCTCCCTGGCCAAACAATTTTAATAATATAGAATATTGTTTATGAGAATAGAGTGTGTTAAATTAAATTATACTAAGCATATGACGGTCAAACAAAAAATTTAAACAAGGAGGACCGACATCATGAGAAAACAGATAAACACCATATTTTGTGCGACAGATTTTTCAAAATTTGCAGAAGAAGTCGTGGCATACGGCATCACCCTGGCCAGGGAATTTGATTCAAAGTTGATTATCTGCCATGTCGTTGATTTTCCAACGGTTTCGATGTACGGTGAAGCAGTCGCCGGGCCGATTGAGCACCAGAATCGTTTTATGGATTACGCACGCAGTGAAATCACTCGTTTGGTCGGCAATGAATCTATCGATTTTCAGGCCCTTGTGACATTGGGAAACACCACGGAAGAAATTTCCCGTCTGGTCGTTGAGTTTAAAGCAGATCTTGTGATAACGGCAACCCATGGGAGATCCGGATTAAAACGGTTTTTTCTCGGATCTGTTACAGAACGCCTGATGCGCACATTGCACTGTCCGTTATTAGTTTTGCGCGGTGCCGAAGATGGATCGGCGCCAAAACTTCAGAAGTTTCCGTTTAAGCGGATTCTGGTAGGATGCGACTTTTCTTCTGATTCGGATGTTGCCTTTAAAAATAGTCTTAGCATGGCCCAGGAATTTGAAAGCGAACTTCACATGGTTCATGTGGTGGAGCCATCCGGTTACAAAGATCTTTTTAAAATGTCCGCTGAACAGGGAGATAAATTCAAGCAGGATTTATTTGATATGATCAAAGGGCGGCTTAACGCAATGGTTCCGGATGAGGCGCTGGACTGGCTGACCCTCCACACCCATCTGCTGGTGGGCAAGCCCTATGCTGAAATTATTCGCTATGCGGAAATTAATGATATTGATTTGATTGCGTTGGGTATCCGGGGACATGGAATGGTTGAGGATTTTCTCATGGGATCGACCACCGACCGGGTGATTCGAAGGGCGCCGTGTCCGGTATTGTCAATCTGTCAGAAATGAATTTTGGAAGATAAGTATTTAGGGAGAAGGCCGAAGGGTAGATAATAAAGTAAAATTAGAAGCTAACCCTTGATGGCTTCGTAAAAAGTCCAAATTCTTTATTGCGCTTCATCCTTCGTTTCTTCATGGTACGCTAAGTACTAATCATCACTCAGGATTTGCGCGCCTCGAATTTGGAGCTTTTTTCTTTGCCATCGGAATCTGACTTTTTACGAGTTTGTCAACCCTTAGGCCTCTTACGATTAGCAAAGGTTATTTCGTTGTTAATGAAAACCGTTGAGATCGTTTTTACCTGGGGTATTCCCTTGCTTGTTATTTATTTTTTATATCAAAGCAAGAAGGAATTGGTGCATATAAATCTCGTTTTTCAGCAGCTTGCAAAGGATAATCAAGGCATTTCATGAATGAGGCGCTGCAACAAGGCTTGTTGCGACTTAGATATCTGAATCCCGAGTTAGCAATTACCAATTCTGCTATTGTTCTGACAACATCCTTTAGTAATCGCGCAGATGATTTTCAGGCGCTGGTTAATTTTGGCAGGTTACTTTGTTATCGGTTGAGGACGATATCGTAACCACCGCTGTTCGGGTCTGAATCTTTATTTTGTTACATTCACCCGGTTTCCCGGATTAAGTCCGCAACAAAAGCCTTATCCCGGGCAACAATTTCGGCAAAACGCTCACCGTTTTTGCTGTTGGTTTTATAATATTTGATACAGCAACGGATAATATCAATCACTGTCGGCCCGGAATATATTCCGGGCAGTTCTTCGGCCAACCGGGGGTGCCTTCCAAGTTTGCCACCGATCAGAATACGGTATCCTGTTTTATCAGTATCAATTGTTTTTGTCGGGCAAACATCAATACATTGTCCGCATTTAACGCATATTTGAAAGTCAATGACCGGCTGATTTTCGACACCATTATTTTTTGTCGAATCAAAGGATATAGCGCCTTCTTTGCAGATGTTGACGCATTCCATGCACCCGATACAGTTAATCTCCGTAATAAAGGGGATCTTTGCACCAATGATTCCGATATCCTTGATCTGGGGCTGTGAGCACGCGTTGGGGCAGTCGGACACTGTGATTCGGAATTCATGGTGAAATTTAAGATCGCCGGTCACTTGGTTGCGTAGAAAACCCAGCAAATTTTCTTTTTTTAACAGATCTTCTATTTTGCTTTGTATGTCAGTATTCGAAATTTGATTTGGGCAACCGTTGGTTCCAAAACAGGCGTCTAACTGGTATCCCTTGATTTCAGCATCCATTTTATTAAGAAATCGATTTTGGGTGGCCTTCACGTCAATCAGCGACACAATATTTCTTCCGGCGTCGCCTGCTTCTTTTTCAACGCGTGCTTTTACCTTTTTTCGGACAAAAAAAGGGACCTTTTGAATTGCTTTTTCAGCGTCTTTTTTCCATTTCATTTAAAGCATCCTGCAGTTTAAAGAATTTGGTGATCGTTTACGGGGGAACAACTATTAATGTGCTGTCAACCATTGAACGGTAGGCGTTAACAGGGTGCCCTGTGAATGCTTACAGAATTTGAATGGTTTGTGTGGCGTTATAGGGGCTTGTTGTTTCAGACAAGATCTCTCCTCGGGCACTGAGGATGATTTCAGTGATCGGGATATCAGATTTTGTTGCTTCAAGACTTTTTTTAACAATTCCGGGAAGCCCGGAACAGCAGGGCACTTCCATCAATACAATGGTCAGACTTTTAATGTTTGCCGTTGAAAAGATGGCTTTAAATTTTTCAATATATTCTTCCGTATTATCAAACTTCGGACACCCCATCATGACAATTTTTCCAACAAGCAGGTTGCTGTGCAGGTTG
>CAZQLG010000266.1:0-2482 GCA_964594105.1 uncultured Desulfococcus sp.
TGGAGTTTTTCAGGCGCGTGCAAAAAAGTTCCCCGCCGGGTTCGTTAAAATGCTCCTGGGGGTTATTTGTCCAAAACCGCGAAATCTCCAAAGAATACTGTAGATTGTTATTTAGCAGGGTTTTACAGAGACTCATATTTTTTTGTTAAGGAAAAGAAAGCCGACCTTGTAATGATTGATCTTCAAATGCCCCAAATGAATGGTGCGGATTTTTTACAGGCGTTGCGGCGTATTGACAAGGAACTGCCGGTCATCATTGTTACCCCTTTTATCGTATTCTTTCAGTTTGCGTTGGAGTGTTCTCAGGCTGATTCCCAGGATGGCGGCGGCATGGGTCCGGTTATTTCCTGTAAATTCAAGCACCCGGGATATATGGATTTTCTCAAGCGCTGCCATTGATATCAATCCCTCCTGACCGTTTACTACCGGCTGATCTTTCGTTATCTGATCTGAGATGGCAGATGATGACAACACATCCCCGGATTCAGAAAGCAGACCGACGGCTATGATATTTTCAAGCTCACGGACATTGCCGGGAAACGAGTAGCTCAAAAGCAGTTGAGATGCTTCCGAAGAAATGGAACTTACCTGTTTGCCAGTTTTTTGGCCATGAATCGCTAAAAAATGCATCGCCAGGGGGAGAATATCCTTTTTTCTTTCCCTCAGGGGCGGGAGATGAATATGACATATTTTTAACCGGTACATTAAATCCTGCCTAAAATTTCCCTTGGCAACTTCTTCGGCAATGTCGCGGTTGGTGGCCGACACGATGCGAACGTCAACCGGACGCGCCTGCGTACTTCCCAGCCGGTAAAGCTCTTTCTCCTGGATCACCCGAAGCAGCTTGGCCTGCATATCTTCGGCCATGTCCCCGATTTCATCCAGAAACAGGGTCCCGCCTTCGGCTTCCTCAAAAAAACCTTTTTTTTCAGACGCAGCGCCGGTAAACGCTCCTTTGCTATGTCCAAACACCTCATCTTCAAACAGCGTTTTACTCAAAGACGGCATGCTGATACCGATAAAAGGGCCTGCAGAACGTCTGCTCAACCGATGGATGGCGGCAGCTATCACTTCCTTGCCCACACCGGTTTCTCCGGTGATCAGCAGATTGTAATCATTATACCCATACGCTTCGGCCTGATGAAACACCCGGGCCATGGCATCATCCCGGGCCACGATATCGGCAAACGCATCAGGATGTTTCAGGGATTCAAATGTCTGGCTTCGTTCATATAAATTCAGATTTTGCCGCAGATCATATTTTTCCAGAGCATTTTTAACTGAAATCAGAAGTTTCTCCGCCTGCAGGGGTTTGATCAGGTAATCGTATGCACCGAATTTCATGGCCTGGACAGCGGTTGAGGTATCATCCACGGCGGTAATGATAATGCATTCCGTATCCGGAAATTCTTTTTTAATTTGTTCAAGAAGGGCGATGCCGTCAATATGCGGCATGATCAGGTCAATCAATACCAGCTGAAACTGATTTTGACGGACCAGATCAAGGGCTTTCCGGCTGTCTGATACCGTCGCCGGTTCCGGCATGCCGGCGCTCATGAGCGAGGCTTTAACACTTAACAGCAGTCCGGTATCATCATCAACGGCCAGTACGGGAGTGTATGTTTCGGGAACAGAAATCATTTTAAATATTCCGTTTTTTTTGACAGGATTAACAAGATCTACAGGATTTTTTTGGTTCTAAATCAAAAGATCAAATCTATTTTTTATCTGTTCGCTTCTGGAAATTATTACTTCTTGAAGAGTTCAGAATGTGAGCCAGTTCTTTCTAAATATAGATCGTCGGAAAAGATTCGGTAGATCAAAAACCAGTCTGGTTCAATGTGGCAATCACGATGCCCTTTCCAGTTACCAGACAATTGGTGATCATTATATTTCGGTTCCAACACTCGACCGGCAGCAAGGGTTTTGACGACCACCCTAATTTCCGAAAGGTCCTTGTTTTGTTTCTTGATCCTTTTATAGTCTTTCTTAAATTGGGTTGTGTAGTGAATGTTCAAAGATCAAGTTCCTTGAATAATTGATCTACAGAATCTACTTTATGGACATTTTTTCCAGTTTCAGAGTCTTTAAGTGTTTTAGCAGTGATCTCATTGGGAATCTTTATCTCAAAAGGGATGCCATTATGTAAGGTTATCTGAGAGAGGTACATTGAAATGGCTTCTGACATCGATATATTTAATTTTTTCAGTATATTTTGAGCATTGTTTTTAACAATGGGGTCGACACGGGTTTGAATTGTTGCTGTTTTTGCCATGACAAACTCCTGCTTATTCATAGATTTGTATTTACATTATCATTACATATAATGTACACCGTATAATAAAAATTTCAACTATTTTTTTTCAGTTATATCAAAGAAAGCGAACAAGCGGGTAGAGCTAACCGGAAAAAGTCCAGCCGAGCTACCCAAGGCCATTGGCCGAATAGTTCACCCTTAGTGTTCATCCAGTCTAATTTTTTT
>CAZQLG010000266.1:2582-4633 GCA_964594105.1 uncultured Desulfococcus sp.
TCTTTCTGAAACATAGCGACCACATCTTGCGCAAATTTCTTAATGTCGATCGGTTTGGAATAAATATTCATAAATCCGATTTTCTTAATCTCTTTAATTTCCGGACTATTGAGCATGCCGGTGATAATAATCACTTTCATTTGTGCCAATTTTTTTTCCTTTATAATCGCCTGGCATACTTCCAACCCGTTCATCTGCGGCATAAACAGATCAAGGATTAAAACATCCGGCAGGAAAGTTCCCAGCTTGATCAGCGCCTCTGTCCCATTAGAAGCCATTTCAACTAAAAATTCCCCTTCACGCTTTAATACCTTAGAGATCAGTTTTCTTAATGCCGGGTCATCATCTGCGATTAAAACCTTTATCCGCTTTTTTTGAGGCTCCAAAGGCAGCCGTATTTCAAAAAGGGCTCCTTTTCCCGGTTCACTTTGACACAGGATCTCGCCTTCATGCGACTTGATCAGGCTGTAAGAAACAGAAAGCCCGAGTCCGGTACCGCCGTCTGCCTGTTTTTCCGTAAAAAACGGATCAAAAATCTTTTCCCGGGTCTTAGCCGACATGCCTTTTCCATTGTCCTGGATCTGGACAATAATCATTTTCTCAATTTCCAGATAAGACGTATTGATTTGAATTTCGCCATGATCATGATCAATCGCGTCAATAGCATTAATCAGAATATTTAACACCACCTGCTCGATACTTTGAAGGTGGCCTTTTAACGAGGGGATCTTTTCCGAAAACGCTGTCTGAACAATTACTTTTGATTTTTTAAATGTCGATTGCGCCAGGCGCAGCGCATTTTCAACAGCTTTATTAACGGACATTTCGGATTTTTCAAAAATATTGGATTTTCTGGAAAAATCTTTTAAACGGCGGACAATGGTTTCCACCCGCTTTGCCGCAAGATCCATATCCGTGATCAACTGATCCAGATTTTCATTGATGAATTGATATGTCAGACCACCATACTTCACATTCGGATGTTTTTGTTCATTTGATTCAAACACCGGCTTGAAATCATGCCAGATGCGTTCCATTAGCGGTATGTTGTACATGATCAGATTGATGGGGTTATTGATTTCATGCGCCACACCGGCAACCAGTGTTCCCAGGGACTCCATTTTCTGGGCCTGAAAAAGTTGTTCCCGGCTTTTAATCAGCTGATCTTCGATTTTTAATTTTTCTGAAGCATCCCGGATCGCTGCAAACAATTTCTTCCCGGCCAGGGATATGAAACTGCCGGAATAAAAAACACCGGGGAAATCGCTCCCGTCTTTTCGCCTGAAATATCCCCGAAGAATCCGGTTTTCGTTTTCATATCGGTTGATCGCGGAGATGATTTCTAAAAAGGTCTGATCTTTTAACGCACATAGCCGTTCAAAGACAAGCCCTGCGAATTCCTCTTCCGAGTATCCGAACAAATGCAACGCAGCAAAATTAACATCCTCAATATGAAAAGAATTTGCATCAAAAACAATAATGGCATCCGAGTCATTCTCAAAAAGTCGCCGGTATTTTTCTTCATCCTCACTGACAGCCTCGAGTGATGACCGAAGACCAATGATCTCTTTTTCAAGCACTTTGATTTGGGTTTTTAAATTTTCCATATCCGGATCAATACGCTTCACTCGATAATTTTCATTTATAAACAATTTGGAGAGGGAAATGATTCATTCTGTTCAGGACTGAAGTATGACTTCGATTTATTCACAGATTCATGAATTCGTCAAGAAAGAACCGGATTCATTGAGATTTCAGCAGCATCAACATTATTATTTGATTTCATGAAAACGCTTTAATTCTGTGGTGACAATGCAGCATGACAACCTGGCAAAACCATGACATTTTGTCATAACTACTTAACCTGCTGAATTTTAAATATTTTCAAAGTAAAAGAGACCCCCTGCTCGGGCATACCCGCAAAATGTCAGGGCGCGCGTCAATCTCTTTCGTGCGGTTAAAAAAAACCCCAGCCTCAATTCCATTTAATTCCAATATGATAAAACCCATATGGTGCTTTTTTAAAAACTTGGCAGGCATGTTGCAATCTA
>CAZQLG010000267.1:0-4630 GCA_964594105.1 uncultured Desulfococcus sp.
ATCCGGTGTTTGACGCACTGTCTGAGACAAACCCGTTTGTGTTGATGACCGGCCCGCTGACCGGTATGAAAATGAACGGTGTGGCAAGGTGGACCGTCTGTTCTAAATCACCGTTAACCGGATTCTGGGGCGACAGCAATATCGGCGGATTTTTCGGCGCTCATCTTAAATTCGCCGGTTATGACGGTATTGTCATCACCGGCAAAGCCAAAACGCCTTCATATCTCTTTATTAATGATGATACCGTTGAGATCAGAAGTGCGGTGAAATATTGGGGCAAGGATGTCTACACCGTTACCGATGAACTTAAAAAAGACCTGAAACCGGAATCCAAAAAATCAGGGCAGGTATTGACCATCGGCCCGGCCGGAGAAAAACTCGTAAAATTTGCGTCCCTGATCAACAATAAAGGGCATGCAGCCGGACGGACGGGGATGGGAGCAGTCTGGGGTTCCAAAATGCTTAAGGCAGTCTATGTCAGCGGAACCGGCAAGCTGGTGGTCGCACAACCTGACAAAATAATGGAACTGAAAGCCGAACTTGATGAAGTTTATGAGGAGAGCATTGGCATCAGCGCCATTCATGCAACCGGAACGGCCACCCATATGGATGTTGGCATTATCAGCGGAGATATTCCGATTAAAAACTGGCAGCAGACGGAATGGGATGACATTGATGATATCGGTCCGGGTGCCATAGAAGAAAAAATCTTTGCCGGACATAAAACATGTTACGGTTGCAGTGTTGCATGCAAAAAAAGCGCGGAAGTAAAAGACGGGCCTTTTAAAATGGAAAAAGGCCCGAGTCCGGAATACGAAACCATTGGCACATTCGGCACCATGTGCCTCAACTCTGACATTGAATCCATTGCCAAGGCAAATGAAATTTGCAACCGATATGGAATGGACACCATTACCTGTGGTTCAACGATTGCTTTTGCAATGGAATGTTTTGAAAAGGGTTTGATTACTGAAAAAGATACGGATGGGATATCCCTGACCTGGGGTAATTCTGAAGCGATTGTTAAAATGACCGAGAAAATAGCCAAGCAGGAAGGCTTTGGTGCTATTTTAGCCATGGGAAGTTTAAAAGCCGCTGAACACATCGGCGGTAATGCGTCTGATTTTTTGACAACGGTCAAAGGCCTTGAAGCACCCATGCATGACCCGAGAGGCGCTCATGGATATGGATTGGCCTATGCCATATCCCCCAGAGGTGCCTGCCATGAGGCCAGTCTTACCTTTGAAGCCGAAGGCGGGATGATTTACATTCCTGAGATTCCGGAATTGTCCGCTGATCTTCCGGAAGGGAGTGATGAACGCGCACAGCTAAACGTGGTTGCACAGGATTACGGGATGTTTTTTTCAAACTGTGCGGTGTTTTGTAATCTCGGCGGAATGCCCTTGAATGCCACTCAGGCGTTGAAGATGGTGAATTATGTCACCGGATTTGACTATACGCTGAATGAAGTCATGGAAATTGGGCGGCGCGTTTGGTATTTAAAACGGGGACTGACCAATCTTTTCGGGGCAAGGGCTGAAGACGACAGGCTACCCAAACGTCTGATGACCGTTATGAAAGACGGCCCGACCGAAGGAAGTTTGCCAGACATGGATAAAATGCTTTCGGAATTCTATGAACTGCGAGGGTTTAACAAAAACGGCATTCCTGCAAAAAATATTCTGGAAAGTATCGATCTTCATGATCTGTCAGCATTGCTGCATCCGGCATGATTGATAATCCGGCAATAAATCAGATTCAAAAATCATTCAAGCCACGCCTTAAACCGAATTAAGGCGTGGCTTTTACTTAATTCCAATGACAAATAATTCCATCTTCACCGCTTCCTAAACATAAAAAGCTTTTCATGGTGACGCAGCACTACTGTATGAAAAAACAACTTGTCTATCATTTCAAAATATTATGAATGAGTTATTTGGAAAGACGAAGCCGATAAGGTCAATTCATTGAACAAAGAAAAAAAACAAAAAAAACAGGCCAACAAAAAACTGCACATTATCGATGCGGGAACACGTCTGATTGTTCAAAAAGGAATAGACAAAACAAGTCTGGCTGATATTGCCGATGAAGCCGGAATCAGTAAAGGAAGCCTTTATTATTACTATGCGTCGAAAAATGAATTAATATTTGATATCGCAGAAACCCACATTAACCAGATTTCCAAAAATCTTTTTAAAATTATTGAAGAAAGCCATGGGAACGCAAGCTGGGAAGACTTTCTGAAAATTTTGTTTGAGCGTATTCTTGCTGCTGACACCCGTGGACGCCTTCATTTATATCTTGTTCAACAGGCATTAAATGATAATGAAAATTTAAAAGAACGATTCCGAAAAAAATACCAGGAATGGAAGAGTATGATTACAAAAGGATTTGCCAAACTGGACCCCAGCATCACCAATCGTAAGATACTGTCATCTCTTATCATTGCAGCGATTGATGGTTTTTTAATTCAGTCATTGTTAAAAGTGGATACCATTACGTGTGATGAATTTGTCAGGCATCTGGATATTAAAATAAAAAAATAATCAGATCACATTTTCGAAACCGTTCAATCCTCTATCTTTTTTCTTAAACACCCTCTCTCTTTCCCTTTAAATTAAAATCTATTTGAAACGATATTTCATTTCGACATGTTTAATTATCAAAATTATATTTAAAAAATCCTACAATCAATTGATCTTTATTAAATAATTTGTTAACAAATTATATAATTTTATACAAAAAAGGAATCTAAATGTTAAAACATACACTAGAAAAAATAGAATCTAAAATTAAACAATCTCCGAATATTCCAGCGAATAAGAAAAAAGAATATTTTGAACTACTCAATGAATTAAATACCGGAATAAACGAACTAAGTGAAACGGAACAGGAAACCGCCCAAAGTATTAAAGGGTTCACAAAAATTTCCGCGCATGAAGCGACCCGTGATCAAGTCGACCCGCTTCTGGTTAAAATTTCTTTAGAGGGACTATCTTCATCGGTGAAAGAACTACATGCATCATATCCCAAACTGGTAAACACGGTAAATTCAATTTGTTCATTCCTATCTAAAATTGGAATTTAAACCACGCTGGCTTTCAAACAAGGGGAACTTCAAATGACCCATACGACTGAAACCACCGGTAATTTTAATAATGATTAATATGTTTCGCAACTGGTTTAACCAGCGTTTTTCTGATCCACAGATTATCATTCTCTGGTTTTTTCTTATTTCAGGATTTCTTTTTATTTTCCTGCTGGGCGAGATGCTGACGCCTGTTTTTGCCGGACTGATAATCGCCTATCTGCTTGAAGGGATTGTCGGCACCCTTCAAAAATTAAAAATTCCCAGAAATATTTCTGTTTTTTTATCATTTTTATTATTCATCTTTTGCTCCTTTCTGCTAATCGGCGGTCTTTTACCGTTAATCTCACAACAAATCGGCCAATTGATTTCCGACCTGCCCGCCATGATATCAAATGCCCAGAAACAACTAATACAGTTACCCGAACGCTATCCGGAATTTATTTCAGAATTCCAAATCAACAATTTAATCAGTTTTTTAAAATCAGAACTCACCCGACTCGGGCAGGCCGCCCTTTTTTCTTCTGTTGCGTCAGTTAAAAGTTTAATCACCGTGCTTGTCTATTTCGTGTTGGTACCGTTTCTGGTCTTATTTTTTCTCAAAGATAAAATACTTATTTTAGACTGGCTGAAAGGATTCCTTCCAAAAAATCGTGACCTGGCAACCGAGGTCTGGAATGAAGTCAGCCAGCAGATCAGCAACTATGTTCGCGGAAAAATATGGGAAATTCTCATTGTGTGGTCCGCGACGTATTTAACGTTCACACTTCTCAGCCTCGACTATGCCATGCTGCTTTCTCTTTTTATTGGGTTATCCGTTCTGGTCCCCTATATCGGGGCAACCGTTATGCTGATTCCGGTGGCATTAATCGCTTTTTTTCAATGGGGAATCAGTCCGGATTTAACCAAACCCATTATCGCATACACGGTTATTCAACTGATTGATGGGAACATACTGGTTCCGCTCCTACTGTCCGGTGTTGTAAACATCCATCCGGTTGCCATTATTGTTGCGGTCCTCGTTTTTGGCGGTTTATGGGGCATCTGGGGGTTGTTTTTTGCTATTCCACTGGCAACGCTGGTGCATGCCGTCATTAAAACCTGGTTTATAAAAAAAGTAATCTTTACAAAAAATTCAGACTTTGTTGAACCATCAAACATTCAGGAAACGCCATGATCTCATATCCCAAAACCGGACCTTTACGTTTATGTAACTTAAACGCCCTTGCAATTAAATTAATTGCAACCGTCACCTTTTTCATACTGACATTTCCTTTTTTCTCAATGGCCGAAGAGCTGCCCGAAAAAAATTTAAATACATTCAGTATCTATCTTGAAAATGATTATTTTTCCGGTGAAGACGGCGAATACAGCAGCGGTTTAAAACTGACCTGGAGTTCTGAGATCAAAGACCAATACCCCCAAAATGTATGGCCCCATCGCTGGCTGTATCCCATTGTCAAACACATCCCCTTTGAAAAAGATCCGGGCCGGAAAAGAAATATCACCTTTGCGCTGGGACAGAACATTTACACCCCGGAA
>CAZQLG010000268.1:0-4584 GCA_964594105.1 uncultured Desulfococcus sp.
TGCGTGCCTCCGTCTATCATCTGCGGCACCCTGTAAACGCTTACCGTTTGATGTGTTACCATCAAACGGGTATGGCACCGTGAACGGTTACAGAAATTTTATCCGGGTGGCGGTTTAAAACTTGAGAAATTTTACCTTGCTTTAAAAAAAAGGGCATGGTAATGATTTTAAATAAATTATTGACGCATTAAAAACTTTAAAGCATTAAAATTATAAAGACAATGAATCATTAAGAAGGAGGATCGGCCTTATGAAAACGTTAGTAGGCGGCGCAATAGCCGCCGTGATCGGTGTCATCGGTTTGGCAATTTGGTTTGGTGCATTTTTGCAACTTCTTGCCGGCGCAATTCCTATTATGCTGCTGCTTGGGGGATGCCTTGCGCTTTACCTGGGGTTTGATGAACTGAAAGACACCTGGCAGAATGAGAACGCCATCGCATCTACTGAACCGGGCGCAGATGCTGACGTCGGCAAATTCAAAAAAGAAAACGAGGATCTGAAAGCAGAAATAGAGGCCTTAAAAGAAAAATAAACGTTTTGTTTTGTGATGTTATAATAAGATTTTAAAAACCCTGCGGTATATCATCTGCTACAGGGTTTTTTTTATTGAGATTTTTTTGTGATGCGATTGCCGCTGTGGCCAGCTGATCCGCCTTTTCGTTGCCATCAATTCCGCTGTGTCCCTTGACTTTAATAATTTTTAAATCCTTAAATTTGGGTATGAGCTGTTTGATTGAATGGACCAGTGATATATTTTTTTTTGCTTTCCAGCCGTTAATGAGTAGGCCGAGAGCATAACTGCTGTCCGTGTATAATCGAATGGGCAGATCCGGTCGTTTTATTTCTATTAACGCTATTTTTATAGCTGTCAGCTCTGCAATATTATTGGTTGCATTGCCGATGTATCTTGATATTTCCCGTTCATGATCCCCGTAGCGCATGAATACACCGATGCCTGACGGCCCCGGATTTCCGGACGATGCCCCGTCCGTATAGATGGTAATAATATTTTTTTCTTCACCGGGCAGCAGCATCTCAGGCTTGTTTTTGGGCGCCTTCACCGGGCGGCGACCGTCTTTTGAAGTGGGCGGGGTCTTTTTATGTTTTTGATCGTCCGGCTGAATTTCAAATATAGTTTCCGGATTTACCCAGTATTCGTGTTCCTGGTCGAGTTGATATTTGATCAAGACCTTATTTTTCTGAATCAGCGGGTTGCCGTTCGGATCGGCGGCCATCCAGACTTTGTTTTTTTTAAATCGTTTGCGTACCCAGTTGCCGTTTTTCGGTTTCAATTGAATGGCTCCTTATTTATATAAGTAGAATTTTTCAGCGGACAAACGGTATTCGTCCAGCTCCTTTGTCCAACTTTTACGGATCGACTGGATATTATCGAGATGTTCGATTTGTCGGCGTATGACGTTATTGCCGATAATCATATCCATCGGTAGTTTTTCCCATTCGTATTCATAGGGGGGGGCTTTCCATTGAAACTGATCTTTGTGATGAAAAATAATTGCCTGAAGCAAATGCAGGGATGTTAAATACGGCTCAAACTGATACGGATCCGTAATATGGATTTGGAATCCGTTGCACACCTTTCCGGCCCATTTGTTGGATGTCGGTTCAAATGCCACCGGCCGAAGCACGCCGCCCGGAATTTGAGGGCCTTCTATAAAGGACAAAATTTTATCAATATGAATAAACGGCGCGCCAAATTGTTCAAACGGCAGGGCGGTTCCCCGGCCTTCGGAAATGTTGGTCCCCTCCCATATAACCTGTCCGGGATACACCATGGCGGCCGCAGGTGTGGGCAGGTTCGGCGATGGCAGTACCCAGGGGATTCCGGTATCGCAAAAATACATTTGTCGTTCCCATCCGGCCATGGGAATGATTTTCAGCTGACAGTTGATGTTAAACGATTGGTTAATATATGCCGCATATTCGCCCATGGTCAGTCCGTGCCGCATGGGGATCGGATATCTGCCCACAAATGAAGACACGGACGGGGAAAGGCAGTTTCCTTCAATCTGAATCCCATTGATTGGGTTTGGGCGGTCAAGGACGATGACTTTTTTATTCTGTCTTGCCGCAACCTCCAGGCAATAGGATAGGGTTGATGTAAAGGTGTATACCCGTGTACCGACGTCTAAAAGATCTATGATCAACACATCAATATGGTCAAACATCTGCGGGGTGGGGATACGGATTTTACCGTACAGGCTGAAAACAGGTATTTTTAATTTTTCATCGATAAAATCATCGGACTCAATCATATTGTCCTGTTTTTCAGCAAATAAACCATGCTGGGGTGAAAATAGTGCGGTTAGCTGGCCGGGAAATTTTTGAGCCAGCAGATACTTTGCATGCTGCATTCGTGCATCAACAGACGCCGGGTTGCATAACAAGCCGATCCGTTTGTTGTTCAACCATTGCTGGGGTTCGGCAATAAGGTTTTCAAGGCCTGTGATAACTTTTGCCATATGCGAGAGATCCTTATTTTAAGTCATTTCGGTTTAAAACCGTATCCGTGTGTTTTTGAAATCGTCATTTAACACCATGCTGCTGACATATGGTTCGTGTTTATATTAAAAAAAAAATTGAAATTTAAAACTTAACAGTGTTCATTTGCATGAACATACAACAATCCGAATTATCACTTAAATAATAGATTAGGGAAAAAAGGGGTAACCGTCCTGGCAACAAATTATCAAAAAATTGTAAAAAACAATGAAATTGTAAGAAAATATTAAAATTTCAAAGGTAATGATTTGCTGATAAAATCTGTAAGTATTCCTAAGCGTCTTAATATTGCTGGTGATATTTAAAATGAATGAATTGTTAGCGGTTTTAAATAGTTGTACTAAAGACAGATTCTAACCTGCTTATAAATTTACAAATATATATTGTTTAGAAGTTATTTTTAAAAAAAGCAATATCGCTAAAAACACAATTTGACGGTACGGTTAATTTACTTTATAAAAGTCTCAAATTTACTGTTGATGATTTCTTGACCCATCAGCAACAATCCCTGAAATAACCAAGAACAAAATTTATTGCCCATCCATTTTATTTATAGCGAAATGGTTTATATTTTTTGTCGTTTTGTTTAGTCTTTTGTAACCGATTTTAATGGCCTCAACAAGTAGTATTTTTAGCACGTTTCATGTATAAATTGGCAAGGACGAAGCCCCCTATGGAAAAAGTCTGGCAAAAAGTAAAAGGTACGATAAAAGAAAATATCCCCTCCCATGTATATAAAATGTGGATTGAGCCGGTTCATTTTTTTAAATCCACCGGCGAGAATATCGTACTGGTCTGTCCCAATAATTTTTTAAAAAAACGGGTGGTCGAAAATTTTGGCACACTGATAAAAGATGAATTGAATCGGGTTGCCGGGGATGGGTGTAATTTTTTACTGGAGGTATCGCGGGGAAACAGCGGGAGTACCCGGCCAGTGATTAGAAAAACGGAAGCGGCCAGTACACAGCTTACATTGCCGCAAGTAAATGCCCAACCGAAGAACGGGAGACTGCTCCGTCGGGATTTTACGTTTGATCAGTTTGTTGTCGGCAAAAACAGCGATTTCGCCTACATGGCAGCTCTTTCTCTGGCTTCTCAGAAAAAACCGTCTCAAAACTCTTTATTATTGTTTTCACCGCCGGGGATGGGGAAAAGCCATTTGTCCCAGGCTGCGGGACATCAGATTCTTTCGGTCTTTCCAAAGGAACGGATTTTTTATATAACGGCTGAAGATTTTACCAATGAGATGGTGATGGCGTTTAAAGGTAATTCCATTGATGAATTTAAAAAGAAATACCGATCCTGCTGTGATGTGCTTTTACTGGAAGATATTCATATGCTGTCCGGTCGGACGCGAACCCAGGAGGAACTGGCATTAACGCTGGATTATTTAAATGAGACCGGTAAGAAAATAATTTATTCAAGCAGTATTCAGCTGGCGAAAATTCCTAAAATGAGTGACCATTTAAAATCCAGAATCGCATTGAGCCTGATTTCTGAAATTGAACCACCGGATTTTCGGACGCGGGTTAAGATTCTTCGGCATAAAGCCAGAGGTAGAGGCCTTCGTGTGCCGTCTGAAGTTATAGAGTTTATGGCCAGCGAATTAAAACAAAACGTAAGAATCCTGGAAAGCGGTCTCATTGGCGTGACGACGAAATCCTGCCTTCTGGGTATGCCGGTTGATCTGGCGCTGGCCGAGAGCATTGTTAAAAATATTATTTCAACCCGGAAACATATCACCATTGATGTGATCAAAAAAGTGGTGTCAAAGGAATTCGGTATTACCGTTCAAAATATGATTTCCAAATCCCGGAAACAGTCTGTTACCCGGCCGCGCCAAATCGCTATTTTTCTGTCACGCCGGCATACGGAGCAGACCATTCAGTCCATCGGGAAAAATTTTAACCGGTATCATGCCACTGTCATTCACTCTATTAATGTGGTTGAAACGCAATTAAAACAAACGGGTGAAATGAAAAAGCAGTTGGAGATCATTGAACAAAAGTTAAGTTCCGGAAATTTTTAATGCAGTCTTCCGAGATTTTGTTTTAATCATGTTTT
>CAZQLG010000269.1:0-4576 GCA_964594105.1 uncultured Desulfococcus sp.
CGGGCGGGGCTACACCCCGCCCCGACGGGAAACGCCTGAATCCTCCGTAGGGGAGGGCTTTATGCCCTCCCGGGTAATTTTTTTGTATTCGTAACTGTATTTATGAAATCATTTACTTAGCCTGAAAAAACATCCTGTATCTCATGTTTAGCAAAAGCCGTGCCGAGTATTTGTAAAAAATCTGTATTATACTGCTGTAAAATTAAATATTATATTATTTTGAATAGTTATGCTTATGCAAAAACATGTTGTTAAGTGGTTTGACCACAAGCACATGAGATCCCGCCGGACATCGGTTGTAAACCAAATGTTTCATAACCAGGCCTTCATGTCACCTTGCAGTTTACGTTTCCCAACAAATTCTCTTTTCACTTCATTTGCGTACACGTCAGAACAAAAAAAGGTCAATTGTAAATAATCAATAATATAAAATAGTTAGTGATTTTTCCGCATATCCCCCGGCCCAAATTTCAATACTGGCACATATCTTGATTTCATTTTATCCAAACAGGTTTTTTAAAATAATGAAAATGGATCATTTTTTATAATTTTTTGGAATGGAATAAAAAAGGAGGAAAAAAATGGCAAATCAAGAAAAAGTTACAGGATTTGAAATTTCGCGAAAACTGGAAGAGGAAAAAAGCGGCATTATGGAACGGGCCATACCCGAAAAAAGACAGCTCATGGGCGCTTTGATTGGATTAATCGCATTATTTGCTATTTTCCTGGTTTCCTGCTGGCTTGCCGGCAATCCGATTGAGGGCATGGCCAGGGCTGCGGACTCAGCCTACAATCAGGCCCACGGCCTGGTGGGGACCAACCAGTGGCATCTCATCTGGTATGTTGTGGCCCTTGGGCTGTTTTTTGAATTCATGGATGCATCAGCCGGCATGGGATTCGGCACCGTCATGAGCCCCATGCTGATGATTCTGGGATTTACCCCTTTGCAGGTGGTCCCGGCAATCATGATCCAGCAGGGCATGTGCGGTCTGGTGGGAACATTCCTGCACCGGGAATTTGAAAACGTGGAATGGAAATTCAGCCCCATGTCCGAAACCATTAAACTGTGGCTGTTGATTGCCGGACTGGGGTGTTTGGCCGTGCTCTTTTCCATCACTGCCGTATATGCCATCTTCAAATTCGCCAAAATATGGATCAAACTCTATGTCGTACTCCTGATGCTCGGCATGGCCATTGTTGCCATCTACCAGGCTAAGACACGGGGTGACAAGGCGCGGCCATACCGATTCAAACGGATGGGTTTTTACGCGTTTCTGGCGGGATTTAACAAGGGGATCGGTGGCGGGGGATACGGACCGGTGGTTACCATCGGCGGCATCCTCTCCGGTGTTCCGGTAAAAGCCCAGATGGCTGTTACTGCCATCTGCGAAGGTACCGTCAGCACTTTTTCCATCATTGTCTGGATCTGCATGATGGCCGGCGGCACACAATTAGATTTCATTATTCTTCCTTCCATGATGATCGCGGCCGTCGGTAGCGCCATCCTCGCGCCATATGCAACCCGGGTGTTTCCGGAAAAATTCTGGACCTGGGTGGTGCCGGGTTACTGCATCGTATGTGTTATCATTTGTTTCTGGAAGATCGGCCCGGGCGTGTTAAAAGCCCTGGGCATGTAGCCGATGATGAATTGATATTAAATGACCATATGCCATCCGGGAAATGGCCTCACAGCCCATTCCCGGATGGATAAAATTAACTATTTACCCGGAATCGCGGTATGTTCTCAAAAAGTTTGGACGCCCCATATATTGAGATACTTCCTCTGGATTCCCGCCTTCGCGGGAATGACGGGCGAAGGGCACTTCTCATGAATTGTCATTCCCGCGAAGGCGGGAATCCAGAAGTTAATACCTTGACTGATTGAGTAGTTCCAAATCGTAATATATCTTGTGTCAACAACAGGGTCGTGATAATTTTAGATGACCGACCGGCTAAAACAAAAGCTAATCATTAAGCAATCAGCATGGGGAACCATAGGATGAAAAATTTAAAAAAACAAGAAACCGGCTTTGGACGCCTTCTTTCAAATGAACAACTCACCGCAGAAGAACTGGCCAGCCGGCAGTTAAAAAAATTCGGCATCAGCATGTTGGTTTTAGCGGTATCCATTGGCTTGTATTATCTGGGTTTCTTCGGCTCTGTCGACGGCCCCTTGCATCCTGCTCGACTGGGTGAAATGTTAAACCATTGCGGCGTTACAAAAATTCATCTTCTTATCACCTTTATTATCCTGTTTGCCGCCACTCTGGCCTGGAATTGGATTTACAATCTCATCAATCGATGGACGGGAAAACGGTTTATCTGCCTTTATAAAGATAAATCCGGCAAAACATGCGGCGCTACGGCAACACTTCAAAAAATCCATGGCCAAAAAGCAAACACAAACAATCGTGTTTTTGTCTGCGAAAAGGGTCATACAAACGCCAGCGCACAGTTTCTTCCGATTAAAAAAGGCAAATGGGGTTATACCCTGAGTGCCGCCATGCTGACGGTTGTTTGCGGCATTATGTTTTATATTTTTTGATCGTATGTATTGTGGTGCCGGGGGGATGATATGAAATCAAAAATAAAAGTACTGGTTGTAGATGATGAAAAACAGTTTGCCGAAAATTTATGCCGGGTGCTGTCATTTAGAGACATTGACGCAACGGCTGCTTTTGACGGTAATAAAGCCTTAAAAATCATAAACTCTTCAAAAAATTTTGATGCCGTGGTGCTTGATATTAAAATGCCCGGCATGAACGGGATTGAAACCTTAACGGAAATAAAAAAAATCAGCCCTGAAACTGAAGTGATCATGCTCACCGGTCATGCTGATATTGAATCAGGTATTGAAGCCATTAGAATCGGCGCGTATGATTATTTATTAAAGCCGTGCGACATTGAAGTGCTGGCTGAAAAACTGAATGAAGCATATCAGGCGAAAAAAATTAAAAAGTATCCGGTACTCTGGCCCAGAAAATTTGTAAAAGAGATCTCTCTTACCGGATTTATCCGGCTGGAAACCCAAGACCCGTTGAACAAAGCCGTAGAAATTTTTGAAAAAATTAACCTCGGAACAATCAGGGAAGAACTACATGTCCTTGACAGTGAAGACAGACTGGCAGGCATCATTACCCGGTCAGATCTGATTCAAGAAGCTTATAACAAAAATTCTGAGCTATATTGTAGCTGGAAGGAACTTGCAAAACATCCGGAATGGCTCCCGTTTAAAAAAATTGAAGAGGTAATGCGCCCCGCACCCAATATCTTCGCGCATCCGGATGAAGAACTGACGCGTGTCGCCCAGCGAATGTTTGACCATAATCTAAGATACTTACCCATTATCACGGATGGCAAATTTAACGGTTTAATCCAACTTAAGGACATACTTCAATACGTTGGCCTTGATAACGAGATGTATGATGAAACCCCTGATGATGATGATGATGAATAATTCCACCCCCCACTATAGCGCTGTATGGATCAGACTGATAATACTGCTTCTGGCACCTGCTTTTCTGCTGGTTTTATTATTCAGCTTATGGCTTTATCAGCAAATGATCCCCATTGCCGGCTTAAACCGGGCCAATATCATCGGCATTGCGATTTTTATCTTCGGAGAAGCCGGTGTTATTTTTTTCGTGCTGCTGGTCGCTAATTATCTGGTTCGCCGATTGGGAACCAAACGGAGTCATATCCTGATGATGGATCAACAGCTTTTAAAAATGAGCCGCCTGGCCTCCGAAACACAACTTTCCCAGGGTTTTTTCCGTGAACTCAAAGACAAACTGGCAAATATTGATACCGCGGCTGCGTGTGCGCAGGATCTGGCCCTAAAAAACAAATTAAACGAACTGGGCGAAACTTTATCCCAAATAAGATCAGAGGCATTACACAGCCATAAGGATATCGACAAATTCCTCGCCTTTACCCGACCCCCCGGCTCCCGCTGGTTGATCAGTGAAATCAACATCAATCAAATTCTTGACGATCTTCTTGGAATTTTAAACGGCGAGCTTTTTTTAAAAAGTATCCAGGTTCATCGGGAATATCAGGATAACCTGCCTGCTATCCACAGCAATTTTTCAAGGTTGCACCAAATTTTCCAGAATCTTTTTCTGGCTGTTATAGCTGACATTCCAGACAAATCCGTGGTCACGCTAAAAACCAGCAGCACGCCAACGGGAATTTGCCTTGTGCTGACGTATCCGAGCCTTAACTTTGACAAACATGTCATGAAAAAAATATTTGATCCTGCATGGGCCTTGCAGACAAAAGAGCCGGGGCCGTGGCTTGCCCTGTGCGTCCACCATGTGATTCGATTAAACGGTACCATTGATGCTACTGAAACATCCGAAAAGATGCTGGTGCTAACGGTGGAGCTTCCCCAACGGCTTAGTCATGAGGCACAGGTGGAAGGTTGAAGGTTAAAGGTTGATGGCAAAGAAAAAAGTCCAAATTCTTTGTTGCGCTTCATCCTTCGTTTCTTCATGGTACGCTAAGTACGAATCATCACTCAGGATTTGCGCGCCTCGAATTTGGAACTTTTTTCTTTGCCATCAGAAATCGACTT
>CAZQLG010000270.1:0-4576 GCA_964594105.1 uncultured Desulfococcus sp.
CTAAAAGGTCTGTCCAATATTAAAATGTAAGTACCACCTGTCTTTATTCAGTAAATCGGTCAGCAACGGATCATCGCTTGCCGTACTTTTCGCCGGATTCAACTGATACCCGAAATCAATCTGGATCGGCCCGATGATGGTATTATATCGCAGCCCCAGCCCGCTTGCGTATCGCAGATTTTTAAAATTTACATGGTATGATTCAGAATCCAGCGTCCCCGCATCCAGAAACAAAACGCCGGAAAAATCATTAACCACCGGAAACCGGACCTCCATATTGCTGACAAACGATGACAAGCCACTGATATCCTGAATGACATCATTATGATCAATTACGCCGAGTTTTTCAAAACCATATCCCCGGACTGATTTGCTGCCGCCCAGAAAAAACTGCTTGGAGATCGGAATGTAGTCCGTATCCCCGGTTTTTTGAATTGTTTGAAACACCATCCGGCCAGCAAGCACCATGTCCCAGGGGAGCGGAATAAACACCCTGGCCTCAGTACCCGGCCGGATATAATCAATTTCCGACCCAAGATAGCCGGCGGCATTTTCAATTGAAAAGCTGACCGATGAACCCTTTCGTGAATTTAACACATCATCCACTGTATTGCGTTCAATATTGAATTTGACCGATGATACAAGGTAATTTTCAGTATCTCTGGGGTCAATCAAATCCTCGGAATCGTCGACATGAATATCTTCGGGCCGGTTGACCGCCAGATTATAACCCAAATAAAAGAACCAGTGATTTTCCAGTTTGCGGTAAAAATTCACTTCCGAGCTGGTCCTCTGGAGTGTGTAATAATCTGTTTCTTCGCGTTCAAAACCAGCCGTGGCAACCAGGTTATTTCGGGCAGACAGAAAATACGGCAAAAAATATTCCGCGTAAATATTTTCCACAATATCGGACCGACGGGCACGCAACGTCAACCTGTCCGCCCGGCCGCTTAGATTCCGGTAATTCCATCCAGCCTGAAGTCTGGCCCCATCATCCGTGCCATACCCCACACCAAATTTCACACTTTGTTTTTTCTGCGGTTTTACCTGAATAACAATGGGAACCGTATTTATTTCTGCTTCCGGGTCACCCACCTTAATGACGGCGGTTTTAAAAATATTTAAGTCAAAAAGATTTCTCCGGCTCTCATCCAGCGCCTGAGCGGCAAACTGTTGGCCGCTTTTAATGGATATTGCCCGGTGAACAACTTCTTCATGGACATACCCTTCATGGCCCGTGATCGTTATATCACCAAAATAATACAGTTGTCCCGGATCAATATCAAATGCGATATCCGCTGAATTATCATTTAAGTCAACGGTTGCGTGGCCGCTGACGCTTGCAAAAGGATGGCCCTGATTTCCCAGGAATTTGCGAATCAACGCTTTGGACTGGTCATAGGCGTCGGTCTTAAAAATCCGGCCGGATTTCAGCAGAAGGGTGTTGCTGATCCGGGTCTCGGATATGGATGCAGATTTGCACAGGCAGTCAATCAGAATATTTCTAATAATGACCGGTGGGCCTTCTATGATTTGAAATGTGATATCACATTCGGGGATCAGCGCATCTTCCGACCCATTACCGTTATCCGGAAACGGCTTCGATGATTTATCGGCATTCGTTTGGTGAAAGGAATCATTTTCTTCATCTTCTTCGTGGGACGGTACGACAAGATATTCAACGGTTGTCTGATAATACCCCTGTGTCTGGTAATACTGCTTTATACGAAGCGTATCATCTTTAATATCCTTCATATAAATAACCGGATGCGCCGACCAGAATTTCCAGACCGGCGGTGTCTTGGCGACAAGTGACTCTGCAAACGCCTTTTTATTTATTTCATTCACGCCGGCAAAGTTAACTTTCCGGACCTTAAACAAAACATTATCAGCAACTTCGGCAAAAGACGATCCAGCCCCCAAGACAATTATCAAAACCAGCAAAAGCAAAACTTTCGGGAATTCAATCTTTGGCAAAAGTTTTACTCCCTAAGACAAGATCCAGTATCGTTACATTTCCCAGATGATCGGCTTCCGCTTTTTTTCTGGATGCCATCAGCGCCTGAAGCAACGTGTTTTGTTCATTTTCTTTAACATGCCAGTCGCCGTCCCCTTCATGACGAATCGCGTCACATACATCCAAAACACTGATCAATCCAATGTTCTTAGACGGCTGAAACGTAATTTCATCGTCGACGATTTCCTGAAACAACCCGCGCTCACATAATTTTTGGGTTATTTCTCTGACAAGACGAACCGGCACGACCAGTGCATTCGATAAATCTTCCACCCCCATGCGCCTTAGTCCGTTATGAAATATCCAGGCAACTTTCAGCATAATATTTAATGCCATTTCTTCTTTCTGGCCATATGACACATCGTAACAATTAACCTCCTGCTGGTATGACCGGACATTCTGAATAGCATATGATAGCTGTGCGCCGATCAGTACAATCAGCCAGCTGATATAAAGCCATATAAAAAAAATCGGCAGGACAGCAAACGTTCCATAGATCGTGTTATATTTTGCCACACCAATATTAAAATCCGTATATATCCGAAACGCCATTTCCCAGACGCTGCTGCAAATGATTCCCGCAACCAGCGAAGGGACAAACTTAACCCGGGTATTCGGCATTAAAATATACATCATTGTAAAAGCAACCCAGAGAGTGGCATGAGGGATAATCTTGGAAAACAGGACAAAAAAATGTTCAAAAACTTCATATTGCGTTAATGCCGCGACAACGGTATTGGAGGAGAATGACGCGATCATGGCCGTTGACAAAACCATCAGGAAGGGCCCTAAAAACAGGACACTGATATAGTTTGAAATTTTTCGGGGAATAGTTCTTTGGCGGGCCACGCCCCACAGTTCATTGAATGTTCTTTCCACAGTAGAAAGCATCATCACGGACGCATAAATCAAAAGTGCAGTGCCAAAAGCCCCCAGCGCCTTAAAATTCGTATTGGAAATATATTCTATAATCCGGCTGGTCAGTTCCTCCTGTTCAGCTGTCAGGTAGTTGACCAGCGCATGTTCCAGTCGGCTATGGAACCCCATGCCTTTTAACATGGAAAAAGCAATCGCCAGAAGCGGAACAATGGCAAGGAGCGTACTGTAGGAAAGAGCTGATGCGCGAAGCAAAATCCGGCGATTTTGTAGCCCGTGAATGGTCAGCAGAATAATCCGGACCATCTGGTAATAAAAAGAATACAACCGGCCGGCATCTTTGGGGTCATGCCATATTTCATTTCGCAGAAAATCGGAAAGCTTCTGCAGATACGCTATGATACTTCCCATCGCATCTCCCCGTTGTTATTATGTTAACAGCCCGTCAAAAAAATCATTCCCCTTATCATCCACAATAATAAATGCCGGAAAATCTTTAACGGTGATCATAAAAACAGCTTCCATGCCCAGTTCGGGATATTCAAGAACCTCCATATGGGTAATACATTCCTTGCCCAGTCGGGCTGCCGGTCCGCCAATGGAGCCGAGATAAAATCCGCCATGAGTTTTACATGATTCGGTCACCTGTCGTGACCGGTTGCCTTTTGCCAGCATCACCATGGACCCGTCATGTTTCTGGAATTCCGGCACATAGGGGTCCATGCGCCCGGCAGTGGTCGGTCCGAAAGATCCGGATGCAAATCCTTCCGGGGTCTTGGCAGGGCCCGCGTAATAAACAATATGATCTTTTAAGTATTGCGGCAGCGCCCCTTCTTTTTCCAGTCTGTCATAAATTTTCGCATGGGCAATGTCCCGGGCCACAATAATTTTCCCGGACAAAAAAAGACGGGTGGCCACCGGATATTTGCTTAATTCATTTCGGATATCTTTCATGGGCTGGTTTAAATCGATTGGCACTGCGGCATCATCTTCGGTATGGGAAACTGGTAGAAACCGGGCCGGATCTTTGTCCAGCTGTTCTAAAAAGATACCGTCCTGATTGATTTTTCCCTTGATATTTCGATCGGCACTGCAGCTCACCCCGATACCCACGGGACAAGATGCGCCATGTCGCGGCAGCCGGATCACCCGGACATCATGACAAAAATATTTCCCACCGAACTGGGCGCCGATGCCGAGATCGTAAGATATTTTCAATAATTCCGCTTCAAGTGAAACATCCCTAAACGCATGCCCGTATTCATTTCCCTGCACCGGAAGATGATCCAGATAGCCGGCAGATGCCAGCTTAACGGTTTTTAAATTCATTTCCGCAGACGTTCCGCCCACCACGACAGACAAATGATACGGCGGGCACGCAGCGGTTCCCAGGGATTTCATTTTCTGCGTTAAAAAAGCAACCAGCGTTTTCGGATTCAGAACAGCCCGGGTTTCCTGGTATAAATAGGTTTTGTTGGCTGATCCACCGCCCTTGGCAATAAACAAAAAATTATAGGCATCTCCTTCAACCGCATAGATCTCAACCTGTGCAGGCAGGTTGCATCCGGTATTTTTCTCTTCATACATGGAAAGCGGCGCCATCTGGGAATAACGCAGGTTGTTTTTGGTATAGGCATTGAAAACACCTCTTGTCAGGGCTTCTTCATCTGAAAAACCGGTCCA
>CAZQLG010000271.1:0-4569 GCA_964594105.1 uncultured Desulfococcus sp.
AACATTTCACCAGCTGTATTTCTTTAAAAATTTTAGTTAACGCCATCTTTATTTTATGATATTAATAATTGGTAAAATAAACGGTAAAACTATTTAATTTTAAAAAAAAATTTAAATATCGTGGACAACAAGGAGCCGTCAGTGTGAAACGACGATTTATCATATATTCAATCATGCTTTGCCTTTTAACGGTGTATATGCCCTCCCACGCATCAGCAGGTTCAAAAATAAACGTCTTTGTCAGCATTGCACCGCAGAAATATTTTGTTAGCGCCATTGGCAGAGAATTTGTTGATGCAACTGTTATGGTGGCACCCAACCGCAACCCGGCAGACTATGAGCCCGCCCCTTCTCAGATGATGCTGATGTCAAAAGCAGACATTTATTTTGCCGTCGGGGTCCCGTTTGAAACCACCTGGCTGGAAAAATTTTCAAACATCAATCCAGGCATGAAGGTCATTCATACAGATGCGGACATTAAAAAAAAACCGATTAACCGCCATGACATCATTGCACCCTGGCGTACGCATCAAAAGCATGGGCGCGGGCATTCCCACGTTTCCATGGACCCCCATATCTGGTTATCTCCACCGCTGGTTAAAATACAGGCTGAACATATTCTAAACGGTTTGATTTCAATTGACCCAGCCAGACGTAAAATTTATAAAAAAAACTATTCCCAGTTTATCGCGCAAATAGAGCGTTTAGACAAAAAATTTAAAACCCTGTTTTCTAAGGGCACCGGGAAGAAAAAATTTCTGGTTTTTCATCCTTCCTGGGGATATTTTGCCGATGCCTATGGCCTGACACAAATATCTATTGAAATTGAGGGAAAAAATCCCAAAGCCCGGGAACTAAACAATCTGATTACATTTGCCAGGCAGCAGCATATTCAGATTATTTTTGTTCAACCCCAATTTTCGACAAAACAAGCAAAAATTATCGCCAGTGAAATCAATGGGCAGGTTATATTCGCTGATCCTTTGGCTGAAAACTGGTATGACAATATCCAGGCTGTGGCGATGGCCATTAAACAAGAATTAAAATAATAAAAAGATAAGATAAAGTGATGAATGACCCGATCATTGAAGTCAGCCATGTATACTTTTCATACAATGGGGCACCGGTATTAAGCGATGTGTCGCTGAATATCAGGAAAAAGGAATTTGTCGCGTTTATCGGACCGAACGGCGGTGGAAAAACAACTTTAATCAAGCTGTTGCTGGGAATCTTAAAGCCGGACCGCGGCACGATAAAAATTATGGGTCAACCGCCCGCAAAAGCCGCTTATCACATCGGCTATGTTCCCCAGGATGTCAGTATAAACAAATCATTCCCCATTTCCGTAATGGATGTGGTTCTCATGGGGCGGCTCCAGTTTCACCGATGGTCCAGGCTTTCAAAAAAAGACAGAATTGCCGCCAAAAATGCTTTGGAAAGCCTTGAAATGATAGAATTCCAGAATCGTAAAATTGATGACTTGTCCGGTGGGCAGCGGGAACGTGTTTTTATTGCAAGGGCACTGGCAACAGAACCGGATATTCTATTTTTAGACGAACCCACGGCAAACATAGACTCACAGGGCAGAACAGACCTGTATGCGCTTTTAAAAGAATTAAATAAAACAAAAACCATTTTTGTCGTCAGTCATGATACCATGGTTTTATCAAGTTATGTCACATCCGTGGCATGCGTGAACAAAAACGTCCATTATCATGATGACGCTGAAATTACCGAAGAGATGCTGGATATGGGGTATCACTGCCCGGTGGAACTGATTGCCCACGGCATTCCCCACCGCATATTAAAAACCCATGGGGACGACTCATGATCGAAGCCCTTCAATTTGAATTCATAAGGAATGCGGTCATTGCAGGATGCTTCGCCAGCCTGATTTGCGGTGTGATCGGCTCATTTGTGGTGGTCAACCGTCTGGTTTTTCTTGCCGGCGGGATCGCCCATGCCGCATTTGGCGGAATCGGCATTGCCTTTTTCTTCGGGATTCCGTATATGGTTGGTACCCTTGGTTTTTCACTCATCGCGGCCATGATCATGACGGCCGTTGTTATAAAAAATAAAAGCCGTGCGGATACGTTTATCGGGATTCTATGGGCGGTTGGAATGGCCACGGGCATCATCCTGCTGGATATGACCCCGGGATACAACGTCAACCTCATGAGCTTTCTTTTTGGAAGTATCCTTGCCGTACCCGGTTCAGATATCGTGTGGATGATTGGATTAAGTGTTTTTTCCATATCCGCTGCTATTTTTTTTTACCGGGATCTGCTGGCCATCTCCTATGATGATGAATTTGCCAGGCTCCGGGGCGTACCGGTCAACCTGATTTATTTTTTATTCATCGGTCTTATTGCGGTATCCATCGTTATCATTATCCGGGTGGTGGGCCTAATTTTAGTTATCGCACTTTTAACCATTCCCCCTTATATTGCTGAAAAATATGTTAAATCGCTCGCGCAAATGATGGTATTCTCCACCCTTCTGGCTGTTGTGTTTAACTTGAGCGGTTTATGGATAGCATACACATACAACTTGACATCCGGGGCAACAATCATTCTTGTTGCCGCTGCCGCTTTTTTTATCTCCATGATTTTTGATTTTTTCTTTTTGAACAAGCATCCGGAATCAACATAGCCTTTTAAATAACCTAATCATAATAGTTTGAAATAATGGATAATTTATTTTCTCAAACAGTGGCGATTCGTCACCATGAAGAGTTTTTAACGATTTATTTAAAAAAAACAGATATTGCTTCATGATTTTAGATCAGCCGTTTACACAAATAGCCCATGATGGGAATTTTTATATTGATATCCGGTCCCATCTGGATGTTTACCTGAGATACAGTCCATGGAAAAGCGGTTTAAACGTTTACCGTCGGCAAAATAATCAATGGGAACCCGAGCTTCGTGATCCCGATCTTCCGCTGGTCAATGAAATACACGTCAATTCTCCAAATCTGCCGGTTTACCATTTTATCAAACAAATTCCGGAAAATGTTCGGTCAGGAATTTTATCGTTTAATTATCTCCAGACCACCATGCTGCAGCTGGCATCCCGGTCAGAAAAAGCCCGGGAACTGTTGGTTGATATCCCGGTATTGCTTTGGCTTGTTGCCGAAAAATTTCACCTTTTGCACTGGTCAATTGAAAAATGCGACATTGTTTTAGGGAAAAACCGCAAATCCATTTTAAAGGCGATATTAAATACCGGCACTACGGCGGATGTTAAATTCCTGAAAAAAATCAAACTAATGCACGGGGAACAGGACGAACTGAATGTGATCAAGACAGCAATCATAGAAGCAAAACAAGAGGACCAGCTAAAACACTGGCAGTCGATCCCGGTTCAGATCATTGCGTTGCTTCAGCGTTTTCCAAATTTAAGCCAGGCCGCATTTTTACGGCTTATCGCCACAAAAATGTATGACCGGATCGCAGATGGTATTGCAGACTCTTACCGAATCTGCAAGCTCTGGGATGATATCTATCATATGGGTTCTGTACTCAATATTGAGAACCTGCCGGTTGTTTTAAATCATACAAAAACCATTACCGCGATGCAAAAAATCCATGACCGGTGGATGGAACGCCTTCACAGAAAGGCAACCATTATCTCTATCGGAAAATCGTTCCGGCGACCGCCGATTCCCGGAAATGAAAAAATTTTTCCGGTGCTGACGCTTGAAGACTTGCTGGCCGAAGGAAAACTCATGCACCATTGTGTTGGCGGATACGTAAACAAAATTAACAACGGTACGAGCTATATCTATCGGGTGCTTTCACCGGAACGGGCAACGCTTGAAATCATCGGTCAGGGCAGGCATGCAAGAATCGGTGAATTCCGGCGATTATATAATCAGAGCCCATCCAACAAAACATATTTATCGGTAACACAATGGCTTGAAAACTATAAAAACACACTGCCGGATTCGTAAAAAAGCTTTCCATGGTGATACATCACCACTGTATACAAAAATAACTTATCAATTATTTCAGTATATGACGGATGAGTTATTTAGAAGAAACCTTAAAAAACCAGCTAAAAGTTAATAATGAATTTGATTTCTTTTCACATAAACACGGATAGCGTTTGCAAACGTTCCTTTTTAAGCGATTTGTCAGTTCATATACTCGCCTGTTTATTATTCTCCAGTTTACTTTTCTTTTTCACAGGATGCAGTATGCACAACCCATCGACTGTAGGCGACCGCCATGATTCATCCCCGGCATCACAGCTTATCCATTTCTATCAGGGTCCTTTAAACCACCTCTCTGCTGTCCGATATGGCGGATGCCCCATGCACCCCAACTGTTCGGCGTACGGTCTTTCAGCCATTAAAAAGCATGGCGCTTTGGTCGGCTGGATGATGATGTTTGACCGCCTGATGCGATGCGGCCTGGATGAAACCAGCCTTTCTCCCGAAATACTGGTCGATGGCAGCTGGAAATATATTGATACGCTTGAACAAAATGATTTTTGGTGGTGTCCGGCAAAGGACAACACGGCTTTAATAGATTCATACCCTTTAGAACAATCCCTGGATTGGGG
>CAZQLG010000272.1:0-4564 GCA_964594105.1 uncultured Desulfococcus sp.
TGATTGCGAAATGCAGCACAACGCAGAAGTTGGACTTTTTACGAGACCGTCATATGTAATCAGCCAAGTTTTTCACTGTATGAATTGTAATAATTAAAGGTTCATTTTAAGTCAAGAAGTTAGTTCGTGTCCATGTAACTTCTCATTAAGCTCTGGCGTATTAAATGATCATATTGACCCGGCCACATAATTTATTGAGATGCTACCCTTGGGTCGTAATTGCCGTACAAACCATAATGAACTTTTTGATATTGCAGTTTTTCTTTGCGGTGAGGTGGTTTTTTTTCATCGGGGTATCCGATGGCGACAATCGATTCTACATTTAAATTTCCCGGAATATTTAAAAGATCGCGGATATACGCATTTGAGGTTTTTGTCTGATCATGCATTCTTTTTCTAATCTGGATCCAGCAGCTTCCCAGCCCCACAGACTCTGCCGCCAGGTGAATAAAGATGGAAGCGATGGAAGCATCCTCAACCCATACATCGCATTTTTCAGGATCTGCACAGACAACGATTCCTAAAGGAGCATTTTTTAAAAATGATGCGCCGTGGGGTTTTGCCTTTGAAAGTTTTTTGAGTAAACTTTTATCCGTAACAACGATAAACTCCCATGGGTTTAACCCTCTTGATGAAGGGGAGCGCAGGGCTGCCTCAATGAGCTGATCAATTTTTTCGGTCTCTACTGACTTTTCCAAATATTTACGAATACTTCTGCGTTTATGGATAAGGGATAAAAACATAAGGCATTCTCCTCCTTTTTTATATGTTATGTTTAAATTATTACCAAACTATGATAAACATTCAAGCGATTAATTCATAACCGTACGCCCGAACACCGGACAAGTCGGAAAAAATGCCACAAAGGCACAAAGACACAAAGAGGAAAAATTATTTAAATTCATCTTTGTGCCTTGGTGTCTTTGTGGCGATGAAAAAAGTTTTGCCACAAAAAGCAAAAAAATTATAAATAAGTAACTAAAGAGTAAAAGCGAAAAATGAAAATATTGCTTATATATCCATATTGGCTTGAAGAACGGGTCAACACCGAAGATGTGGTGGTCCCGCCCATCGGCATGTATTACGTGGGCGCAGTACTAAAAGAAAATAATTACCATGTCGAGATATTGAACTGGTGTAAAATAAATGAAACACCTGAAAAAATCAGTGAAATCCTGCTTGAAAAAAAGCCTGACGTCATAGGGTTTTCTATTTTACAGGCAAACCGTTGGGGAGGCATCGAGATTGCCAGAATAGCCAAACAGATCGATCCGGAGGTGAAGATTGTTTTTGGGGGGGTCAGTGCCACCTTTTTATGGGAACATTTCTTAACCCATTTTCCGGAAATCGATTTTGTGGTTATGGGCGAGGGTGAATACACATTTTTGCATCTGGTCAGATGCCTTGAAAAAGGAGAAGATGAACACATAGAAAATATCAGAGGTATTGCTTTTAAAAAAGACGGCAAGGTTGTCCGAACGAAACCAGCTAAATATATTCAAGATCTTGATCAGCTTCCGGTTCCGGCCAAGTACTTTGAATACCAACATCTGTCTTTAACCCGGGGCTGTCCGGGAAAATGTACATTTTGCGGTTCACCCAAGTTTTGGGGCCATAAGGTCAGGTTTCATTCGGTTGACTATTTTGTTGAAGAACTCGAAATCCTTTACGAAAAAGGCATCAATTTTTTTTATTTTTCGGATGACACCTTCAGCGTCAACAAAAAACGTGTGATCGCAATTTGTAAAAAAATCATTGAAAAAAATCTTAGGATCGCCTGGAATGCCATATCCCGGGTCAATTATATGAGTGAAGAAGTCCTTTCCTGGATGAGAAGAGCCGGCTGCATTCAAATCAGTTACGGGATAGAAAGCGGTTCTGAAAAAATTCGGGCTTATCTGAACAAGAAAATCACAACCGGTGAGATCGAGAACACTTTTGCCAACACCTTGAAATACGGCATTTTACCACGGGCCTATTTTATCTATGGCTCTCCCGGAGAAAGCAGGGAAACCATTCAAGAGAGCATCGATTTGATTAAAAGGATCAACCCTCTGGTTATCCATTCTTTTGTCCTTTCTCTGTTTCCGGGAACCGCACTTTATTTCGAATATAAGAAAAAATTTAATGTATCTGAGGATATATGGTTAAATCGTATTGAAGATATCAAGTATTTTGAAACAGATGCTAAATTATCCCGAGAAGAAGTCATCTCTTTTGGAAAAAAATTAAGAACCACATATTATGAATTACTTCCTGCAATTGTAGACGCCATTGAGCTTATCGATAAAAAGGAATTTTATCCCATGCATGCCGATTTTTTCTCCAGGCTCGGAATGACCTTTGATCATGGAGATTATTCATTAAATGAAGACATAAAAGGAAAAGATAAAATTGCTGAAAAATTATACCTAAAAGCGTTGAAATACCACCCCGACCTGCGCGCTTACCTGGGACTGGGCATCTTAAATCAAAAGAAAAGAGCCTATCGCGAATCGGTTAAAATTCTTTCAAAGGGTGTGGAGTATTTCCCTGAGAATGAGCAGCTCAACCTGTGTCTGGGGATAAGCCACATGAATTTGGGTGCTTTTGAAACAGCACTGTCATTTTTTCTAAAATTTCAATATTCAAGACAATGCCTTGAATTTATTGTTAACTGTTACCATGCCTTGAACGATTTTGAAAACGCATCGGCATACCAAAAAAAGCTTGAATCTATGGAGTAATTTGGGGTTTAGAGGTCCAGGGTTGAAGGTCATAAGCACTAAGTCGTTTTGAAAAATGAATGTCCAAAATCGAACCGACTGAACATCCAACATCGAACGTCCAACGTTGAACATCGAATAATGATGTCGCTCCGCTCCGCAAATTATTTTAAAATCGAATAAAAAAAATCAATGCCGATGCTTGAATGGCGATTTCTTTTTATTTTCAGCGGTTTTGATTCTCGTAACAAAGAATTTAATTAATTTATTTGTTTCCTCTAAAATATTATGTAGGGCGGATTAGCGAAGCGTAATCCGCCAAATGTCTCAAACCACAGTCTCCCGATGATCATATGCGGTGGATTACGCTTCGCTAAGCCACCCTACGCATTCTTTGCTCCACCGGATTATAACGCGGATACATCCACCCGATCATCAATCAGCAGATCAATCACCGATTCATCGGCAATGGTGGAGGTGTCGCCCAGTTCATCCAGCTTGCCGGCCGCGATTTTTTTCAGGATTCGCCGCATGATTTTACCGCTTCGGGTTTTGGGAAGGCCTTCGGTAAACTGAATCACATCAATTGTGGCAATGGGCCCGATTTCTTTTCGGACCTGCATGACCAAATCTTTTTTCAGATCATCGGAAGGGGTGGCCCCGCTTTTGAGAATGATAAAAGCATAAATGCCCTGTCCTTTGATGGAATGGGGAAATCCGACGACTGCGGCTTCGGCAACATTTTTATGAAGCACTAAGGCGGATTCGACTTCCGCGGTGCCCATGCGGTGCCCGGATACATTAATAACGTCATCAATGCGGCCGATAATCCAGAAATAGCCGTCCTCATCTTTTTTGGCCCCGTCACCGGTAAAATACATTCCCGGCACCTGGCTGAAATAGGTGTCCCGGAACCGTTCATGATCGCCGTAAACAGTCCTTGCAATACCGGGCCATGGTTTGCGGATGCATAGAAGCCCTTCCTCGTTGGGGAATTTGACTTCATCGCCCGCATCGTCTAAAATAACCGGGTCCACCCCGAAGAACGGTGCGGAACAGGAACCGGCTTTAATGGGGGCCACACCCGGCAGGGGGGTGAGCATATGTCCGCCGGTTTCGGTCTGCCACCAGGTATCGATAATCGGGCACCAGTCTCTGCCTACGTAATGATAATACCATCGCCATGCCTCAGGGTTGATGGGTTCGCCAACCGTGCCCAGAAGTTTAAGGGAGGAAATGTCGTGTTTTTGAACATGGGCTTCGCCTTCCTTGGCCAGGGCGCGGATCGCGGTGGGGGCGGTATAGAATTTATTGACCTTGTATTTGCTGACAATGGCCCAGAACCGGTCAAAATCCGGGTAGCTCGGCACGCCTTCAAACATGACGCTGGTCAGCCCGTTGATCAGCGGGCCGTAAACAATGTAATTGTGCCCGGTGATCCAGCCGATGTCCGCGGTGCACCAGAATACTTCATCATCTTTTAAATCAAAGACCAGTTTTGTGGTGATGGCCGCATACAGGAGGTATCCGCCGTGGGTATGAACGACCCCTTTGGGTTTTCCCGTACTACCGCTGGTGTAGAGAATGAACAGCGGGTCCTCGGCATCCATTGATTCGGGCTCAACATATGACGGCAGGCTGGGATCGGCCACTGCCTCATGCCACCAGATTTCTTTGGAGGCATCCAGTTGTATGTCCGCGTTGGTGCGATTGACAACAATTACGGTTTCCACGTTCGGGCAGTTTTTAACTGCCGCGTCCACATTGTTTTTTAATGAAACAGGTTTGCCGCCGCGATAACCGCCGTCCGCCGTAATCACCAGTTTGGCATCACAGTCGGTAATCCGGTTGGCAATGGC
>CAZQLG010000273.1:0-4555 GCA_964594105.1 uncultured Desulfococcus sp.
GATGAAATATTAGATGAAGTGGAAAAGGACAGACCTTTTTATGACAATTCCGGCGGCGGTATGACGTTAAGTGGCGGGGAACCGACATTACATGCGAATTTTTCGATTTCTCTACTTCAAAACGCACAATTGCGAGGGCTCCACACCTGCCTGGATACCAACGGTTTCCGTGAATGGGAAACGTTCCGACAGGTCGTTGAATATGCGGATCTTGTCATGTTTGATTTAAAACATATGGACCGCAACCTTCATAAAAAAATGACCGGGGTCGATAATATCAATATTCTGAATAATCTTTCCCTGCTTTCAGCAACAGGCAAGGCAATTTGGGTGCGTATCCCGGTGATTCCGGGATTTAATGACACCCTTGATTTTCATGATCGTGCATCCGATTTTCTCTCAAATCTGCCGGGAACTGTCAGTCGGGTGGATTTGTTACCGTTTCACAACTGGTGCCAGGATAAATATGGCTGGCTGGGTATTGACTGGCCGATGAAAGATGTCGAGGCCATGGATCCTTCATTTCTGGAAATCCCGGCGGATTTATATATTGAAAAAGGCCTTCAGGCAACGGTAGGCGGGTCCGGGTTTGAGAATTGTGAACAAGCCGTTGGATGATCGTGTTTGTCAGCATCTTTGATATTTAAAATAATCGATAAAGCAATAAAACGAACAATAATAAAATCACAGGAGGTGAATCCAATGACAACATGCCAGGAATGTAAAAGTTTTTTCCCTTTAGAAGAAGATCAGGCAAGAGGCGATTGTGTTCAGCGAGTGAAAGATCCCCGGCAGGCCTATTATATGGCAAAACCGGTGAATGCGGAAGATGACTGCAGCTCATGCGCTTCATTTCACAAGAAAGAGTTTGTTCAATAAACAAAAAAAAGGAGTGAACCATGTCACAGGCGGCATTAAAAGACACAAGTGTTGATGTGTTTGAAAAAAAACAGGAATGGTGGTGGGCGGCTGAGAAAAAAAGGTCTACACGGTTGGACTATCTGAGAAAAGCGATCTGGAAAAAAGGCGCCATTGGCGGTCTTTATGCGCCCGGCGTAAAAGTGGACCTGGAACGGGCAAAGCTGCATACCCAAAAAGCAAAGGAAATGGAGGCTTCTCCGGATCCGTTTGTAATGAAATTTGCAAAAATTTTAGCCCATGTTCTGGATCATAAAACCATCTTTATCACCGATCAGGCACAACTCGTCGGTTATACCGGTAGTCTCCCCCATACCATGGCCTGGGATCCCAGCTGTGCGTCTATTTTAAATGAAGAAGCATATAATGACCCGACGGCTATTCCCGAACCGGTGGAAGAAAATCAACAGGCTATCCGGGAAATATGCAATTACTGGATCGGCAAGTCGGATCTGGATAAGATGATGCCGGTATTTGACATGGAAGACCTCATGAAAATGCTTTCAGGATCCATCGGATGGGGTGTTCCCCTGGCGCGGGGAGGGTATTCGAACAAGGATTATGAATACATCATGACCGGTAAAAGGGCATTTGGAGATATCATTGAAGAACTGGACCGGAAAATAGATGAAGTAGACGCGGAAGTTCATAAACCCGGTGCGACGGCTGAAACAGCAAAGATGTATGACAAGCTCAATAACTGGGATGCCATGAAAATAACGCTGGAAGCCGGTATCCGGATCGCTGAGCGCTATGCACGGCTTGCCAGAATCATCGCTGAAAATTTTGAGGAAGATCCTGAACGGAAAGAAGAGCTGCTGAAGATTGCCGAAGCCTGTGAACAGGTTCCTGCCAAACCCCCCAGAACACTACAGGAATCTTTCCAATACGATATATTTATTCAGATGATGAGCCGCAACGAAGCCATTGAAGGCGCATGGCCTTCCCGGCCGGATTACTATCACGGGCCTTATTATGACAAGGATGTCAATATTGATAAAACCCTGACAAAGGAAGAGGCCCTGGATCTGGTCGGTGAGTTCCTGATCCGCGCGGCGGAAGTGTGCCAGTTCAAACCAAAATGGACACGGGAAGGGCTGCAGGGCATCGACGGCACCTGGGTATGGACCATGGGCGGGGTGAAAAAAGATGGAAGCGATGCCTGTAACGATTTAACCATTGCATTTATGCAGGCCGCGCGGCTGGTCCGGGTGGCGAACCCGACGTTTTCTTTCCGGTGGCATCCGAAAGTATCCGATGAAGTCATGCGGGAAATTTTTGAATGTATCCGCCAGGGTCTCGGTTATCCATCCATGCGCCATGATCCGGTGCTGATTGCCAATTCAATGCACTGGCACGGGCATCCCATAGAGGAAGCCAGAACATGGGTTCACCAGGCCTGCCTGTCGCCATGTCCGACAACCAAACGGGGGTATCAGCCGATGCGTATGGCAAATGCTACCGCCAACTGTGCCAAGATTATTGAGTATGTATTCACCAGCGGATTCGATCATGTGGTCAACATGCAGGTGGGCGCTGAAACACCTGATGTCACAACATTGACAAATTTTGAGGAGTTTTTTGGCGTATGGATCGAGCAGATGAAAACAATTTTCAGCATTCTGGTCCGGGCCGTGAACCGGGCACGAATGCTGGCACCCACACTAACACCGCGGCCTTTTCTTTCCGGTATATCTGAACGCTCGATCGAAAGCGGACTTGATACCTGTGAACCGTCTCTTGCCCGGGGAAATGCCTGGATCACTGCCTTTACATGGGTTGAAAATATCGACAGTCTGGCAGCGGTGAAAAAACTTGTTTTTGATGAAAAAAAATACACCCTGGCCGAACTCAAAGAAGCACTTGCCAAAAACTGGGAAGGATCTGAGGAAATGCGGCTTGATTTTGTCAGGAATGCGCCCAAGTGGGGGAATGATGACGATTATGTGGATGATATCATGCTGCGCTGTCTGGATGAAGCCGCGAAATTCTCCAAAGTGCTCAAATGTCCGTCCGGAAATAACTGGCCGATTCTGCCGGAAAATGTCAGCGGGAATATTCATTATGCCAATATTGTCGGCGCACTCCCCAATGGCAGGCGTCTAGGAGACGCCCTTTATGACGGCGGCGTTTCTCCGGGGCCAGGGCTCGACAAGAACGGGCCCACAGCGGTGCTAAAATCCTGCGGTAAGATTGATCATATCACCGGCGGCAGGGCGTTTTTGTTAAACCAGAGACTGTCTCCCACGCAGCTGGCCGGTGAAAAAGGGTATCAGTTGTGGCGGGCCTATATGCGGACCTGGGCGGATCTCGGAATTGACCATATCCAGTTTAACATGGTGGACGATAAAACGCTGCGGTCCGCTCAGAAAGATCCTGAAAAGTACCAGGAGGTCATTGTCCGTGTGGCCGGTTATAGTGCACATTTTGTCGATATCAGCCGGAAGACTCAGGACAACATCATCCAGCGGACAGTTCAGGGGCTGTGATAATTTCTCCATATTGCTTTCACGCAGCCCGGTCATGCATGACCGGGCTACAGACCATTAATTATTAAAATGGAGAACTGCTATTATGTCCAGAAGAGATGAAAAAAGACAGGCATATACCAGTATGTTAATTCCTGAGAAAAAGGAAGATAACGGAACCCGAAGCGTTGGACAGAAAATCTGCGGAACCTGCAAAAATTACATGGAAAGTTCCTGGTCCAGCGATGGGAGAGGGTCCTGCAGTTTTCTTAAAATGGGCTCTAATATCAGCAGTGTTCCGCCGGTATATATGTTTGATGGAAAAGAAGGATATATGACCAAAACATTGTCAGATGCGGCTGCCTGTAAATATTTCAACAAGATGAAAATGATCGATAAAGACGGTTATGAATGCAGTGATCCCATATATCGACGGTCTATGCGGCAGTTGCAGCAAAACGATTAATGCAAAAATTGATGCATAGCAATGTTGGATTTCCAATTTCACTGCATCTACTGTGTCAAATGCCGTTCCGCATAGCATACTATAGCGAAACAGCATTTTCCTTGTACCTGCAGCAAACTTGAAAATCATTCAAATACGGTAACAATTTTAAATAAAGGAGAAAACAATGAAATGCACAGAATGCGGAAACGATGCCCCTGTAAAGGATTTTCGCTATCTTTACAATGCACGGATAGATGCGTCAATCAGCATCAGGCAATGCACAAAATGTGAAACATGGCTGGCTGTTGATGAACTTAATGGTGTTGTCACCCAGGCAATCGGTGCCGGGGAAGCACCATGGGGAAAATCAGCAGGTATAGAAGGAGTGGCTGCAGCATAAAAGGAAAGAACGCATGGAAATGATATGCCGAAACTGCGGCCATACCGACGAATACACAGAGTTTGATTTCTTGTGCAAGAACGGGTGACCGGCAACCGGAGAGTCTGATTTCCGGCAATGTCCCTGGTGCGGGACAGAATGTGTGTTTTCTCGCTCTGAATCACTCTATGATGAAGAAGATCAGATGCGGCGGCTTTCAATAAAATTGGCGGAAATCCAGAAAACACAGGATGCGAGGCTTTTGAGCGAAGCAAAAGAACTGATCATTCGGTTGAAAACGATTAACCGGCGTTGGAATATTGACGGATTGAATCGATTTAT
>CAZQLG010000274.1:0-4540 GCA_964594105.1 uncultured Desulfococcus sp.
TACATTGACTTTTTCGCATGTCGCATATAATATTTTCAGATAGTTACAATAAAAAGCCTCTTGATTTTGCCAGTTTTTAGGTAAATTTTGTCGAACTTGGGTTAAGGAAATTGCTGAAGATGCAATTGAATTACTGGGGACCTCTGTAGCAATCTATGAAGTTAACGGGGACTATGCATTCGGCATGTTTTCTTCAGGTTGGTGTCAGCTTTTGGACGCTGCTTCTCGTAAACTCAGCCAGACGGATGATAATCGAAAAGCTTTGGATTGTGGCTGCTGGCTTTGCCATGAGAACTGCTGGAACAACTCAGCAAAACCAGCAATCGAATCCGGCCAGAGTACGGATATTCAGTGTGTCGGTGGAATCAATTTGTATGGGGAGCCGATTTATGCGGGGGACCGCATTGTTGGCGCTATTAATATTGGATATGGGAATCCTCCAAAAGAAGCAGACCAACTGAAAGAACTATCGAAGGCTTTTGGCATTGACGTTGAACAGCTCAACGAAAAGGCAATATCCTATGATTCGAGGCCAAATCTTTTGTTGACTTTAGCCAAAAAACGACTACGAACCTCTGCCAACCTAATTGGAGAAATCGTTGAGAAAGCGGAAGCCCAAAAGAAGCTGAAAAGAAGTATGGCCTTGTTGGACGAAACCGGAAGTCTGGCACGGGTGGGTGGATGGGAACTCGATGCCGAGACATTGAAGGTAACCTGGACCAAAGAAACCTATCGCATTCATGAGGTTCCGCTTGATTACCAACCGCACCTGGAAGAAGCAATCAATTTTTTTCATCCCGAAGACCGAGAATCTCTATCTCAGGCAATTCAATCAGCGCTTAAGGATGGTAAACCATTTGATATGGAGATAAGGTTTATCACTGCAAAGGGCAACCATTTATGGACACATACAAAATGTAAACCGGAGATAGAAAATGGCAAGATTATCCTGCTAAACGGGATATTTCATGATATTACCGAGCGAAAACATATTGAGGAGGCACTGCGGAAGAGTGAAATACGCTTCCATACTCTCTTCGAGAATATCTCCGACGCCATTTATGTACATGATGCCAAAGGCCGCTTTTTTGATGTCAACCATGTGGCTCATGAAAGACTCGGCTACACACGCGAAGAGATATTAAAACTTACGGCGGCAGATATAGATATAGACTATCCGACTGAGCTATCGGTTCTCAAAAAGATTGCCCCTGCCATTACAACAGGTCCTCTGACAACTGAATCCCGTCATAAAACCAAGGACGGAAGGGCCATCCATGTGGAGCTAAAGATAAGCGCGTTTCAGGATTATGGAAAAGAGTTGTTTGCTACCATTGCTCGTGACATCACCAAGCGTAAGCAGGCTGAGGCAGTAATGCTTGAGAGCGAGAAGAAATATCGACTAATCTCTGAAAACATGGCTGACATTATAACAACAATGGACATGAATCTGCGTTTTACCTATGTCAGTCCGTCAATCATGCGATTACGAGGATATACTGTCAAAGAGGCCCTTGCACAAACCATAGATCAAACCATGACGCCGGATTCCTTTCAGCTTGTTGCAAATGCCTTTGAAGAGGAGCTCAGATTAGAAGAAACAGCAACAGCTGATCCTGACAGAATCCGCATCTTTGAATTGGAAGAATACAAAAAGGATGGTTCCACCATCTGGGTAGAGAACACATCATCATTTATCCGGGATGAAGGCCAAAAACCGATCGGAATACTCATCGTGTCCCGCGATATTACTGAACGTAAACGCAATAAGGAACAACGGGACAAGTTAATTTCGAATCTTCAAAAAGCACTCGGCGAAGTCAAAACATTGAGCGGACTTCTACCGATTTGTTCTTACTGCAAAAAAATCAGAGATGACAAGGGCTATTGGAAGCAAATTGAGTCTTACATCCACGAGCATTCGGAAGCGGAATTTAGCCATGGCATTTGCCAGGAATGTGCAAAAGTTCATTTTCCAGATTTGGATATTTATGATGAAGATGAAACTCAAGGATAATTATCTGATTATTGAGTATTAACGAAATATTTTTATCAAGGATTCCCAAAAAATACGTAAACATGAATCTGTAAAAAATACTTTAAAAAGATGCAAGAACACTTGAATCTATCATAATCATTCAAAACAGCGATAGTATTTCACCTAAAACTATTTGTTGAATGGAGCACGTGATGAGTAGGCTAACACAGGAAAACCTTGCACGAAGGTTGATTCTGGGTTTTGGAGCATTGATTTTAATATTTCTTCTATTTGGAGCGTTTATTTTCTATGACATGCACAGTGCCTTTGATCTGAATCGTACGATCTATAATCACCCACTGGTCGTATCAAATGCATCTCTTCAAGCGAATGTGTCCATCGCGAAAATGCATCGCAGCATGAAGGATATAGTTCTTTTCAACTCTTCATCAAGAATTCTGCAATTCGTCGAGGCAGTTAACGAGGAAGAACAACAGGTGTATCGGCAGCTCGATATTGTCAAAAAGAATATATTGGGTGAAAAAGGCAGAGATCTTGAACGTGAAGCCAGAAATCTATTTGATAAATGGCAACCGATTCGAAATGAAGTTATTGGACTGGTTAACAATGATCAAAGAGAAAATGCAGCCCACATAACGATTGGAAAAGGAGCCAATCATGCTGCCCTGTTAGAAGAAAAAATGCTTGGACTAACGAACTATGCAAGAGACAAAGCTTCTGAATTTAGGAATGAAGCTGAAAAAATGCATTCAAGGGTTCATGCGAAATGGATCATATTTTTGTTTTCAGGCATTCTCGCATCTATCCTGGTTGGTTTTTTTACGATAAGAAGAATTGTATCTTCAGAAAAAAAGCTTCGGGGAAGCGAAACAAAGTACCGGCAAATATTTGATACAAATACGGCCATAAAGCTAATAATCGATCCCGACAGTGGTGCAATTATCGAGGCTAATAATGCTGCTTGCAGCTATTATGGTTATTCCAAGAAAGAACTAATGGCTTTAAACATTAGCGATATAAATGTTCTCTCACCAGAAGATATCCACTCAGAAAGGCAAAACGCTAAGACCCAAAAACGGCTACATTTTAACTTTTCTCATCGTTTAGCCTCGGGCGAAGAGAGGGATGTTGAAGTTTATTCCGGCCCTTTGGTTTTAGGTGAGAAAACAAAACTTTATTCCATAGTTCATGATGTAACAGACCGTAAGCAGGCTGAGAAGGCACTGCAGAAAAATGAGGCTAAATATCGTCTAATTGCTGAAAACATGGCGGATATTGTCACAACAATGGATATGGACCTGCGCTTTACCTATGTCAGCCCGTCGATCATGCGATTGCGGGGATTTACGGTTGAAGAGGCCATGAAACAAACTATAGATCAAATCATGACGCCGGATTCCTTTGAGATTGTTGCAAGTGCCTTTGAAGAGGAACTCCGATTGGAAGATGCCGGAACGACTGATCCTGACAGAACCCGCATTTTGGAAGTGGAAGAATACAAAAAAGATGGTTCCACTATCTGGGTAGAGACTAAATCTTCATTTATCCGGGACGAGGACCAAAAACCTATCGGAATACTCATTGTGTCACGCGACATCACGGAAAGGAGGCGGGGCGAGATTGAGATAAAAAACAGAGAACAGCTTCTTAACGAAATGGGGGCCATTGCCAAGATTGGCGGATGGGAGCATGATCTGGTCACAGGTGAGACCACCTGGACAAGAGAAACCTACAAGATTGTAGAGATTGAATCAGGGCCTGTCCCAGGGCCTGACGAACATTTGGACTACTACCCGCCGAAGGATCGGGCGGTTCTCGATGAAGCCTACCGTCGTGCCGTTGAGACTACGGGCAGGGGGTTCGGCTCAGGAGCAGGCGTCTACGGTTCTCGATGAAGCCTACCGTCGTGCCGTTGAGACCGGTGAACAGTTTGATCTCGAATTGCAATGCAACACTGCCAAAGGGCGCCAGCTTTGGGCGCGGGTTGTTGGCCGCCCTGAATTTGCGGACGGTAAATGCGTCAAAATGAAAGGGACGTTTCAAGACATTACCGAGCAAAAAAAAATTGTAGCACAATTGCACCAGGCACAGAAGATGGAATCCATTGGACGTCTTGCAGGCGGGGTAGCTCATGATTACAATAATGCGCTTTCCGTGATCATCGGTTTTACTGAACTGGCCATAGATGAGGCGGGTCCGAATGTTGCGTTGCATGCTGATCTCGAAGAAGTTCTTTCAGCCGCAACACGAGCAACGGACATTACCCGCCAACTCCTGGCTTTTGCCCGAAAGCAGGTTGTCGCCCCAAAGGTGCTTGACCTGAACGAAAATGTGGAAAGTATGCTCAAAATGCTTCATCGTCTTATCGGCGAGGATATTGACCTTGCATGGTTGCCGAAGTCGAGCCTTTGGCCGGTCAAGATGGACCCCTCCCAGATTGACCAGATTTTAGCCAACCTTTGTGTGAACGCCCGGGATGCCATCGAAGATGTGGGCAAGATCACTATCGAAACAGAAAACACAACTTTCGACGAGGATTAC
>CAZQLG010000275.1:0-4539 GCA_964594105.1 uncultured Desulfococcus sp.
GCTGCAGCGCAACGCAGAAATTGAGCTTTTTACGAAGCCACCCCTTAATAACCCGGTGGTTCCTTGTAGTCCCCGGCCACCGCATCAATCATCTCGGCAATATCAAGCAGCTGCATATCATGCCAGCGGCGGCCCACTATTTGTACGCCGATGGGCATCCCTTCTTTGGAATATCCGGCTGGAATGGTGACCGCCGGGTGACCGGTGGTGTTAAACGGAGAGGTGTAAGCCGTATTTGCCGTCCAGTAATTCAGCTCATGTGAATCAACCGGGATCGGGTCATCATAGATATTGTATCCGAAAATAATATTATCGGGTTCATGGTGTTTATATGCGGGCTGGGTAGCAACCGGGCAGATGAATACATCCCATTGCATGAGAAATTGTTCAAGCCGGGCGATTAGGATCTCCCGTTTGGAACATTCCTCGATAAATTTATCATAGGTGGCAGGATACACCATCTGGAGCAGGGGTGATTTGCTTCTTTGAATCCCGCCCAGGGCATACATAAAAAATCGTGACGTCGTGGGGAGGTTGATATTGATCTGCAGGTCAACCATTTTTCCCCAGGTCTCCCATACCTTTGTAAAATCAAAATTCGGGGGATTGATTTTTTTTATCGTGCAGCCTTTATCAGCGAGCTTGTCCATAAATTGTTTTAGCACTTCGCGGGTGTCGGCGGAAACAGGGACATCGCCGAAATTATCCGACCAGGCAATGTGTAATTGTTTATAGCCTGGTTTTGGTTTGGCGGTCATGTTGACAGCCGGAACCATTGCATCATAGCCATCCGGTCCGGCAATAATCGGCAGGCACAGTTTTAAATCTTTGATTGAGCGTGCCAGTGGACCCATCGATGCCATGGAGCGAATCGATCTTTTTTTGATGCCGCCGGTGAAGTCTTCACATCCCGGGAAAATGCCATATCCGGAAATTAAATTTTCAGTGGTTTTAATTCCGTAAACACCGCAAAAAGCAGCGGGGATTCGGATGGAACCGGCAAGATCGCTGCCGATGGTCAAAGGGGACATTCCAGTCGCAACCGCTGCCGCGCCGCCGCCGGTACTTCCTCCCGGGGTTCGGGTTAAATCCCATGGATTATTGGTCCGGCCGTAAATCGGATTAAACGTCTGCACATCCATGGCCATGACCGGCATATTGGTGATCCCTAAAATAATAGCACCGGCATCTTTGAGGCGTTTCACCACGGTGGCATCAAAATTGGTTACCTGGTCGGCCAATGGGAGGAATGCATTGGTGATCCGCATGTTTTTGACGGCAAAATGGTCTTTTATGCTGACCGGCACACCATGCAGCGGACCCCAGTTCTCACCGTTTGCAAGGGCTTTATCCGCCTCTCCGGCCCGTTTTAGGGCGGCCTGTTCATCAATAAATATAATGGCGTTGAGGTCCGGGTTGTATTTATGAATATGGTTGATGTGAGCGGAAACCACCTCAAACGATGAAAATGTGCCGGTTCGGATGGCAACTGCCAGGTCTGATGCAGATAGAAATACGATGGGGCGACCGGAATCAGATATTGCGTTTTCAGGGGTCTGATAGGGTTGCGGGTCAAGGGATGACTGGCAACCGACGATCATTAATATAAACAGAAATAACAGTCGCCTGACTGATTTGAGAGAAATGATTTTTGAAAAAACGGTGAAAAGATAATCGTTTTTCATGATTGTCAGCCTCCTTAATCGTCTTTTTTTTAATAGTCTTTCCTTCTGAGCCGGTCCATTTCCCGATTCATTTCGCGTTCCTTGATGGATTGTCTTTTGTCGTATTGCCGTTTTCCGCGGGCCAGTCCGATGGTGATTTTGGCCTTTCCGTGTTTGAAGTAAACTTTTAACGGAATAACGGAATATCCTTTTTCCCTGATCTTGGCATCCATTCGTTTGAGTTCGGATTTATGCAGAAGAAGCTTTCTTTTTCGCTCCGGGTCATGGTTGTCATAATAGGCAAACGGATAGTGACTGATATGCATTTGATGAATAAAAAGCTCACCGTTTTCGATTCTGCCGTAAGCGTCTTTCAAGTTGGCCGCCCCGGATCGAAGGGATTTGACTTCCGTTCCCAGCAGCACCATTCCGGCTTCAATTTCTTCTGCGATTGAATAATTATGCCAGGCTTTCCGGTTCTTTGTGACAATTTTGATGTGACTTTTATCCATTAAAAGGCTTTCTTTGGATGGCCGCTAATACGGCTTAAAAAATTAATTATTTATCATAGATGCCGTTTGACAGCGTATCGCCATAGGTATCAATTATTAATTGCATGGTGTCCAGTGAGGACGTCTGTTTCATGATTTCTTTTAAGAAAACCTGTGATTCTTTGACGTTGATTTTTCTGATCATATTTTTAATCGCAGGAATCGATTGGGGTGCCATGCTGAAAGCATCCAGTCCAAGGCCCAGCAAAATGGGAAGGTTGATGATCTCCGATGCCATTTCACCGCACATAAAGGTCTTGATATTTTTCTTTTTCCCTATATCCACGACATGTTTTATCATTCGGAGAACCGCCGGGTGTAAAGGATCATAGAGGTATGCAACATGACGGTTTACCCGGTCGATGGCCAGAGTGTACTGGATCAGGTCATTGGTGCCGATGCTGAAAAAATCAACCATATCGGCCATGGCATCCGCCATGATCACTGCGGATGGAATTTCTATCATTATGCCGATCTGGATGTCCCGGTTATAAGCCAGTCCTTCTTTTTCAAGGGCTTCTGCTGCTTCATCGATGAGGTGATAGGTCTGATGAATTTCTTCACACCCGGAAATCATCGGAAGCAGCAACTGGACATTGCCGTAAGCGGCTGCGCGTAAAATGGCACGGAGCTGTGTTTTGAAAATCTCCGGGTTTTTAAGGCAGAACCGGATGGCCCGGAGACCCAGGGAGGGATTGGCCTCTTCAGTCGTCGGAATGCCTGAGATTGCCTTGTCGCCGTTGATATCCAGTGTGCGGATAATAACCGGGTGCGGCGTCATCAGTTCCGCAACTTCTTTATATTGAATGAACAGTTCCTGTTCATTCGGGAAATTCATGCGGCCTAGATACAGAAATTCAGTCCGAAACAGCCCGATGCCTTCTCCGCCATGATCTTTTACCGCTACGATTTCTTCGGGTAATTCAATGTTTCCCATAATACTGAATAAATGCCCGTCAGCACTTTTTGCCGGCCGGTCACTGATTCGGAGGATGTCTGCCTTGCGTGTTTCGTATTTTTTACTCAGTTCATCGTACTTAATCAATGTTTCTTCTTCAGGATCAATAATGACAATGCCTTCAGATCCATCGACAATAATAATGCTGTCGTTTCTGATCACCTGGGTGGCATTATCCAGTCCGAGAACCGCCGGTATTTCAAGTGTCCGTGCAATAATGCTGGTGTGAGACGCTTTGCCGCCGCGATCCGTAATAAACCCCATAATTTTTTCAAGCTGGATCTGGCTGGTTTCGGCCGGAGAAAGTGTATGGGCTACCAGTATTACCCGTTTGTCAATATTGGATATATTAACGTCCTTGCAGCCGACCAGATTTCGCATGATGCGTTCTGAAACATGTTCGATGTCTGCGGAGCGTGATTTCAGGTACGGGTCTTCAATATTGCTGAACATGTCTTTTGCCTGGGAGGTCGCCTCCTTGAGTGCCCATTCCGCATTAATCAGCTCATTTTTTATGATATCAATGGCTTTTCCGTACAGCATCTTGTCCTTATGAAGCACCAGGTGGGTTTCAAGGATATTGGCATGCTGACGGAGTTCTTCCGGCACCCCTTTGATAATATCAGCCAGTTCATTTTTGGCTTTGGTAACCGCACTTTTAAAGCGATTGATTTCTTTTTTGACTTTATTTTCGCTGATTAAGTATCTTTCAATAACATCAACACCTTCTTTATCCACAAGATATGCCTTGCCGATACAGATTCCCGGAGAACCGCTGATGCCCTTAATAATTATTTCCGTGGTGTCTGATGGCATTTATATTTTCTCCCCAAACCTTTTTTCAAAGAGGTTAATGATTTTATTGAGTATTTTTTTGTCTTCCGGGTTTTCAGCCTTCAGTGTAATGTCTGCACCTTTCTGGCAGCCAAGGGCCAGTATGTCAATAATGCTGGAAGCGTCTACCTGCGCTCCATTTTTGCAGAGCCAGATATCTGATTGCGCTTTTATCGCCAAGTTGGCGATCATAGCCGCCGGTCGGGCATGAAGGCCAAGCGCGTTCATTACGGTCGTCTTTTTATTTAGATCGTGATCTAACTGACTCATTTTTTTTACAATAATTTATAACTAAATTTTTAAACTTAGCATGGGATCGATATGATTGTCAAACCTAAGTTGAGCGATGGTCGAGGTTGCCGCATATGCAAGGAAAATGCGCTGTCGCTATAGTCGTTTATGCGGTTGCCCATTTGACGCAGTAGATGTGGTGAGATCGACCATCCCGTAGGGTTTGAAATTCTGAAACTTAAAATAGATGGCTTCGTAAAAAGTCCAAATTCTTTGTTGCGCTTCATCCTTCGTTTCTTCA